>PMCF01000012.1 GCA_003154115.1 Anaerolineae bacterium | reverse complement strand
GTGAGCGTTCGGTGAACACCACCCTTGACGATCGTGGTATCTTGAAGGGGTCTACAAACACAAGGCCCTCAGGAGAAGACTATGAAACGCAAGGGACCGGCGCGGGATTTGAAAAAGGAGCTATATTGGCGGGATATGCTCGCTCAGCATCGGCAGAGCGGTCTTACGATCCGCGACTTCTGCCGTAAGCAAGGTTTGACGGAGTCGTTGTTTTACGCCTGGCGGCGCGAGGTTAAGCATCGCAGGCCCGCCAAGGGCGGGCGGACGGGTAAGGGATTGCGGCCGAGTTCGACGCGACCAACCTTCGGTCGGCGCCCGGTTCGGCCAGGTCCGTCGAAGCCGGTCAAGCCAAGGACAAACGGTGCGTCGTTTGTGCCCGTCAAGCTTTCCAACGGCCTTGCAGTGTCGTCATGCCTTGACGTGGTGGAATGCCTTTTGCCCAGCGGGGCGGTTCTGCGCTGTCCAACGAGCATGGGGCCTGCGGCGGTAACCGCGATTGTTCACGCCTTGGAGCAAGGGCGATGCTGAGCCTGTCGTTGCCGGTGGAGATTTACTTGTGCGTTAAGCCCACGGATATGCGCAAGAGCTTTGACGGGCTTTTTGCATTGGCGGTCGAGCAGTTGAAACTCGATCCGCTTTCGGGCGGGCTGTTCGTATTTGTTAATCGTCGCCGCGATCGGATGAAGCTTTTGTACTGGGACGCGGATGGCCTAGCGGTGTGGGCGAAGCGATTGGAGGCTGGCAGTTTTCAATTACCCGCGATTGCGGCATCGGCGCGGAGCGTTACGCTAACGACCACGGAGTTGACGTTATTACTTCGGGGCATTGATCTAACAAGCGTGCGGCAACGCAAACGTTACCAACGCGCGGTCGCGTGATTGATTGTTCTTAGACGAAAATATTTTGGAAATATCTTTTTTCAGAGCGAACCTTTTTCGCGTGATGAGCGTTCAATATAGCATGAGCACGGACGCATCTTCCTCTCCCGACGATTTGAGTCTTTGCCACGCGATCATCGCGCGTCAACAAGAACAACTGGCCACGTCGCAACGTCAGATCGAACAGTTGCAGCATCAGATCGATTATCTGATGCGAAGGACCTACGGACCGCGAAGCGAGCGGCTTGATCCGAACCAGTTGGCCCTATTCCAGCTTTCTTTAAGCGCGGATGAATCGGCCGCGGTTCCTCCGCCCGTGGAGCAACCTGTCACGGCAACAACGTCGCGGCCCAAGAAAAACGGCCACGGCCGCCGGCGTTTTCCCGACGACTGGCCGCGTCGGCGGAAAGTGATCGACATTCCCGAGGCGGAGAAGGCCTGCCCGTGCTGCGGCCGAAAGCGTCATGTGATCGGCGAAGTAATCACCGAGCGAGCGGGCATCGATCCGCCGAAATTCTACGTCAAGCAATACGTGCAGCTAAAATACGGGTGCGAGTGCGAGCAGTCGGGCGTGGTGACGGCCGAAAAGCCCATCATGCCCATCGAAAAGGGCAACGCCGAGCCGGACCTTTTGGCCTTCACAGCCGTCAGCCGCTTCGACGACCACTCGCCGTATTATCGCCAGGAAAAAGGCCAATTCCGCCGCGCGGGCTTTCACGTCTCGCGGAGCACGCAGTGCGACTGGATGCGGCAGATTGCCGAGCTTTGCCTGCCGCTTTACGAACTCATGCGCTCTTTGGTGCTCCGCTCAAAGATGTTGGGCACGGACGACACGCCGGTTCCGGTCATGGTTCCCGGCCGGGGAAAGACACAAGAGGCCAGGATGTGGGCCTATCGCGGCGACCGTGAGCATCCCCACAACGTGTTCGACTTCACCATGACCCACGCGCGGGCCGGACCGATGAAATTCCTCAAACGCGCCGATGGAAATAATGCGGAACAAGGTTTTCGCGGATATCTGCAAGCGGACGCATACGCCGGCTACGACGAGTTGTTCCGGCTGGGCGACATCGTGGAAGTCGGCTGCTGGGCGCATGCCAGAAGGAAATTCTTCGAGGCCAAGGAGACGAATCTAGCCTTGGGCATGGAATCGCTGGCCCGCATTGGGCTTCTCTATGAAGTTGAAGAGCAAGCCAAGGAAATGTCCGCCGAGGATCGGCGTGCGCTCCGGCAAGAGCGAGCCGTGCCATTGTTGACATCCATGAAGACTTGGCTCGACCAACAGGCCGGCAACGTGTTGCCCAAAAGTCCGATGGGCGAGGCCGTCGGCTACGCATTGAACAATTGGACGGCGCTGTGCCGATACACCGAAGATGGCGACCTGCCCATCGACAACAACGCCGTGGAACGGATGCTGAAACTCATTGCTCTGGGACGCAAGAACTGGATGTTCGCGGGAAGCGAACGCGGTGGCCGAACTGCGGCAGTGCTCTTTACGCTTATCTCCAGCGCAAAACGCCACAATCTTGACACTTGGGCCTACCTCCGCGACGTGATCGTGCGCCTGGCCGACCTGAAACCCAGAGAACTGGAACAACTCCTGCCCGACCGCTGGAAAGATTCCCACCCTGGCCAGTTCGCATCTTAAACTCTCGCAACGCGCCTTGGTGATTGGATCCCGCTTCATGCAAGTCCCGCGCCGCTCCCAAGGGTGGTGTTCACCGAACGCTCACGGTTGTAAGGTACTCCATTGTCGTTTAACAGCAGGACTGATTCATCCTGAAAGTTAGGATGTTTACTTCTCCGTTGTAACGCCCATTGCATTGCTGCCACAGTTTGTGGGAAGAGAATATGTTCGCCATATACTCCATTCTTTCTACGGATTCTTTTGATAAATGAATCGGATTTGGTGGTTTGATAGCCCAAGAGTTCCTGGTGCCGTGCCTCGTGTCCCTTGAAAAGTACCAGTTCGCCTACCAACAGACTTGCAATCTCTGCAACCCCAAATCCACAATTTAGTCCTAGTAGTAAGAACACCCTTTCCAATGGCGTGGCATATTCGTTTAGCAATTGAAGTTCAGCGAGCGAGAAAGTGTCAACTTGCACCAGCTTTCGTTGTTGGTCTCCCGGAGCCGCATCGACCTTCGTCTTGATTTCATCGAAATTCTCTGGCTTCCGCCAATCAAAGTCCTTGCA
>PMCF01000122.1 GCA_003154115.1 Anaerolineae bacterium | reverse complement strand
CCCCTCACGGGACGCGGCCTGCAGGTCTTCACGGGTGGTTAATTGGGTAGGCGTCTTGTTGTCAATTATCGATGGTGTTTTTATAATTCACAGTAGAAGTTCTTAATAAATTCGTTAAGGCTGAATAGTTACCAATCTTTAATCTTAAATCACCTCAGTCCTTTGGCGGTGCGCAGAGTGGCGACAAAGATCGCCGTCAATTCATCAGCCTCTTTCAACAATTCGGCCACGCGTGCCTGGGGCAACAGGCCGCTGTCCACGATCAGCTCCAGCCACAACTGACTCTCGTCGCATTCCTCCAGCGCGATGCCAACTTTGGCAATGAATTCTGCTTTAGAGCGTCCCCGGCAGGCCGAACGGTAATTGGCGGCGACCGACGTGGCCGAGCGCAGCACTTGCTTGCCCAAGACCTCGCCCGTCATCGTCTTAGGCAGCGCCTCCACCAACTTGATCACCCGCAGCGCAAACTGCTTCGTCCTCTCCTGCAACTCCACCTTATCCATCCCAACCTCCTTGCAATTTTAGATTTGAAATCTGCCAGCTGCAATAACTGTTCAGCCCGCGTCATTGCGAGCGCTTTCGCCTGGCGTGCCCCCGCGCACAGCGCGGACAGGGCATGCGAAGCAACACACGCCTTCGGCGGGTGCAGTGCTCCCGTCTCAGGGCCGACCGGACAGAGATTGCTTCGTTCCTCGCAATGACGGCTGAACAGTTACAATCTGAAATCTAAAATCTAAAATCAATAAAACTGCGGATGATAGTCATACAGCAGCCGGGTGGTAGGCCCTTTCACCTTGATCTGTTTTTGCTGGCAGACATAGGCATACGTATCGTCCTTGAAGTCCACCCCCAAAAAACGGAAACCCTGCTCAAACGACGTCAGGCGCGTCTTGCGCTCGTTCAACCTCAACTTCAATCCCGTCAGCGCCTCTTCCACATCCACGCGCGCCCAGGCCGTCTGCTCCTCAGAATCGGCCAGCACGATGAAATCATCGGCATAGCGCACCAGCGTCCAACCGGGCCGCGTCAGCGCCACATCCAACTCGTGCAGCACCACATTGCACATCAGCGGCGACAACACCGCGCCCAGCGGCACGCCCACTTTGGATTTTAGATTGCGGATTTCTGATGGTAGATTGCTGACGCTCCGCTCCGCGGAGTTGCTACGGCTAGCTCCAGTTTTCAACCACGCGGCCAGCAAATTCATCACCATCACATCGGGCACGTTCGGTTTCATCAGATCCAGAATCAGCGCGTGATCCAGATTGTCGAAACATTTCTCGATATCGGCGTCCACCACCCAGACGCGCCCGCGCTCCCGGTGGCGCACCACGGCCGTAATCGCGTTGGCCACCGATCGTTTGGGCCGATAGCCGAAACTGCAATTCAAGAAGCGCCGCTCGAACAGCGGCTCCAGCACCTTCAACGCCGCGCGCTGCAGCACCCGATCGGTCACCGTCAAAATCGATAGTTCGCGGAACGTGCCGTCTTTCTTCAACACCTTGAAGCGCTTCGGGCGATTGGGATGATACGTGTTCGCGCGCACCTGCTGCCGCAGCCGCTCCACGTTCGCTTCCCAGTTGCGCCCCCAGCGCTTCAGCGTCACCGCGTCGATGCCGGGCGCACCCTGATTCGCCTGCACGTCTTCCCACGCCGCACGCATGTTAGCGCGATCTAAAATTGCTTCAAGCATGTTCGACCTCGGAAAGACAACTCGTGTCTAGCGCGATTCCCAGGTTGGTTTACGGGTTCGTCATGCCCGAATGGTAATTACTCAGCCAGAACGCCGGACTGTGCAAGGTCATTCCCGCGAAGGCGGGAATCCACTGCCGGTGGCTGGATTCCCGCCTTCGCGGGAATGACGGCTGAGTAGTAACCCCGAATGCTTCTATCGGGCATCCAGATTGTCCGTTTACACCTTGTGCAGACAGGGTTACTGGATTCCCGCTTCGTCGTGCCCGGCACATAGTGCCGGCGACGCGCCAGGCGAAAGCATGCGGGAATGACAGCCTGCCATGGCGCCGTAAATGGACCTGGGAACTGCACTAACGCCGCAGGGCAAAATCGACGCCGACCTTGATCGCGCGCTGCGAATCTTTGATGACCTGCCCCTCCGCGTCGCGATTCGATTTGATGTACTCCAACTGACGGCTATATGGCAGGCAGGCCATGACCATGCCGGCCGTCATCGTCTTCAAGCCGCCCGTCAGATCGGCGATGATCTGATCCGATCGCAAGCCGGCCTGCTCAGCCTCCGCGCTGTAGACGTGATCGATGGCCTGATAGGTCGCCTCGATCGTTTCGCCGGACAGTGGCAGGGGGTGCAACTCGACTCCATAGCCCAACTCCTCGACGCGCGCCGCTAATCGATCGTAAACGGCGCTGGTGCCGGGCGAAACCAGCACCCAACAGTGCCGCAGGGCCTCGCCGCCCTCGCCGCCCTCGACGTGATGATATCGAATGGCGAACAAGGGCAGCTCCAGGTTGCCCGGGCTGAGCAGCCAGATCAATCCGGCATGCGGTTCGGCCAGGTTGCGTTCGTTGATCGTCATCTTCCGCGTGCGCCAGGCTTGACGCAGATCGTAGCGATAGGCGGCATACGCCAGGAGCACGAACGCGCCGACGACGCCCAGCGTGCGCAAGATTTTATCAATCACAAAAGTCGTGAGATCAAAGGTGACGCTGAAGACAAAGTTGGAGAAGATGCCCAGCGCGATGACGCCGAGAACGAACGCGACGATCAACCACGGTGATTCACCCGTGCCCATCGTCAATAGAATCCGCGCGAAGCGCGTCGCAGCGGGTCGATAGCGAGGTGGCCGATCACTTTTCAATTGAGTCATGACGATCCTGCATCGTGTGCCTGCGGACTTTGGATTTGAGACTGCGACAAGATGACTTCACTGAAAAAACTGCTCAAAGTGTAGTGTTCGCTAACATCTTGAACACCAGAACGGACGTTTCTGCGCCGTTTTCAAGAATGATCCCTAACATTCGGCGGGTGGCGGACTGTTCAACATGTTAGCGAATAGGACAAAAAACTGCTCAAAGCCCCGTCCTCGGGGCGGATTTGAACGTGGAACTTCGGATTTGAGACTGCGACAAGATGACTTCACTGAAAAAACTGCTCAAAGCCCCGTCCTCGGGGCGGATTTGAACGTGGAATACGCCGCCGGGGACGGCGGCTAGAGCCTTTTTGCAGTAGCGTCACAAGATTCAATGGCTAAAGTGCGAGCGGGCGGCCGCCGACAATTTCATTTCACATCTTTGGCGCGGCGGCATTGACCCAGGCCCATGCCCGTGCCCACGCCCAATCCCGCGAAGATCGCAAAGTCGGCCAGCAGATTGATCAGGCTCATCCAGTAGCGATCGACATTCGTGCTCACGTAGCGCGCGTGCCCCACCGCGCCCATGCGCAGCCCGCCCTCTTTCATCAGCACGCCGCGTGAACGCAGTTGATACGAACTCAGCGCCAGACATTCGGTGGCATAGCGCCGCAGTTCCGGTGGAAAAGCCACCGGCGCAAAAGCGTTCCAGCGTTCCAGCAGACTGCCGAACACCAGGTGTGGCAGCGGCACCGGCACATGCCGCCCTTCGGACTTGAACGTGGTGGGACTGACGAACTCCAGCGTCACCAACCGCGGCGGCGTGACACGGCCCAGCAGCCACGGCGCGGACAACTCTTCATAGCTCGTCGTTGCGGCCCAGGGATGATGTGATTGTTGATTGTTGATTGCTGATTGTTGATTTAGTCCGGCCAACGGCCCGGCATCCACTCCCTCAATGCGAAAAGCGGCCGGCCCCAACTCGATCGTCGATCCCGGCGACAACGGCCCGGTCTCTCCCCCTGTCAAATCGCTGTTGATTTGACGGGGGGAGCCGGAGGGAGGGCGGGCGGCCTTCAACAACGCGGCGGCCACGGGCGCGGTCAACGCCGTGAAGCGCAGCGGATAAGTGCGATCGGGCGAGAGGCCCACCTGGCGCGACACGCCGATCACATCGGAGGCCGTGAACGGCCGCATCTCCGATCCGGCATGAATCTGCTCGGCCAACGCGGGATCGGCCCACTGCACGGCGTTCAGCAGCAAAGCATGCGAGGCGCGGCCCATGAATGGTGGATCGGCCAGCGGGTGCACAGGGCGCAAGGTCAAAACTAAACTGAGTAAAGAAATGTCAGGCATTTGAGATTTGAGATTTCAGATTTAGGATTTGAGATTTCAGATTTGAGATTTGGAATCCCACAGGGACGCTGCACAGTCTGCAATCTAAAATCTGAAATCTACAATCTTTTCTTCCGCGCGGCATCGCGCACGCCTTGCAGATTGATGATCTCGGTCACTTCATAGCGGGGCGGCAGGGCGTCCTCCACGGGGCGCAGGCGCACGACCGAGGGGAAGTAACCCATACGGCCATGCAGTTCGGCCAACACAATCGCCGCGATGTAATTCAATGAAGGCAGCACTACCAGCAGCGGCGCGGTCTGCCACTCCTCCGGCGTCAACGGCACCTGCTCGATCAGCGCCTCGACCTGCGGAACAAACGGCTGCGCCTGATCGAACTGCGCGGGCAGCATCAACACCGTCTCGACGGACTGGCCCGTCAATTGCGCGAGGCGCGCCAGTTGATCGGCAGGCAGAGGATGAGAGAAATTGAGTAAGAACATGATGGATTTCAGATTTTGGATTGCCGATTCAGGCCAAGCCCCACTGTTGGGCTAGTATCATTAACTGTGGATAGATGGCTTCCACTTTTTGCTTGAGTAACGCCGCGGGCTTGGGTGAAATCTTCATGCCCACATGAGCGATGTCATTGCGCAGCTCAGCCAGCTGGCTCCAGACCTTCACCAGATTCTCCACCTGCGGCAGCTGTTCCAACAGTGCATCACATGGACCTGGATAAATGTTGCGCGCTTGAGGCTTGCGGCGCTCGACCGCATTGTTCAATGCTTGCTCGACAGGATGTCGCCCCTTGTCATAGTCGAACATTGATTGGTTGAATTGCAGTGCTAATCCGGACACCACCCACTCACGCGCCAAGGTGGCCGCTTGTACTACGTGTCGCCGTCGCACATACCAATCGATCATCTGCAGCTGCTGCCGCAGTCCTTCACCCAGAGCGGCGGTCTCCGTGGGTGACTCCAACGCAAATTGTCCATAGGCCTGCGTCACTTGTTCGGCCAGAATCCCAAAAGGATGCGCCCGCTCCAAAATGCCCGGCAGGGCCTGCTGGAGTGTCGTCTGCAATTGTGCTGCGGATTGCATCACCTCGATCGGACGTGTCACCTGCAGTGCCAGCGATACCGACTCGATGGCGTCGGCGGCTGCTTTGAGATTGCGCCCCAGCGCCCGTGCCGTGATGTCGTCGCGCATGGCTGGGCCGGCCGGCATCCCCGCTTTCAACAGGTCCGCCAACGCGTGCCCATCGCCGGTTTCGACAAAACGGCTGGTGGCCGTAAGCCAATCGAGCAACGCCACAAACGGCGTCAGGTCAAATACCGGCGTGCGATTCGTCGTTGCGTCGCGTGCTTCCCATGCGCCATATAGCACGCGATCTACCTGGACGCGTTTGGCCGCTTTAAGATACGCGATCGCCAGAAAAGCCAGCATGGGCAGTGAACGAAAAGAATGCGTCACATCGAAGGTGACGCGCTCACCTTCGTTCACTGCACCGGTCAACGCATCAAAAATTTTCCACAGATCGGCTTCACTATGACCTTCGGGAATCGACAGGGGTTCCCAGGGAATGCTCGCTTCAGCGAGTTGTTGCCCCAGGTCATGCAAGTTGTGATGCTGCTGCACGGTCGGCGTCGCGCACACCAGCACCTGTGCGGGACGAATGAAGCGTGCCAGCGCCGCCGGAAAGAACTGCGTTTCGTGCGACTGCTCGCCGAGCACGTACCGGGTGGTCTTATACTCGGTTGTACCCAGAAAGGTGATCAGTTTCATTTCTCTTTCAACTCCAGCAGCACCCAGCCGAATGGCGCTACAGCGCGGGCCGTGCCGTCCTTCATCGCCATCGCTGCCCGTTTCGATCGCGGGAACGGATCGCCCGGCTTCCGTTCCGGCGAACCTGGTGGCGCTTTGTGCAGCTTGAAATCGGCCACCAACTGTTCAAACAGCCGCGCATCGCTTTGCAGGTGCGTCCAGAACGTCTTGCCATCCCAGCCGGCGCCCCAGCCGATCTGCATTAAAGCCCGCCGCTTGCCCAGCTTGGCCGCTGCCAAGTCCCGATAGAACCGCGCAATGGCTTCGTACCCTTCGCCCTGTTCGTACCACTCGGCCAATTGCTGAATGCGCGCGCCGCTGTGCCGTTGGACGCGCGCGATCAATTCAGTGAGCCAGGCCCGTCGATTGTCAAAGTGCAATTCGCGTTCAGCCAGTGGCCCAAAGAGCGTTTCATCAATCGTCAATGACCCCGTGAAGGCCACTTCGCCTGCCACCGCTTCCAACTCTACCGGCGATCCGGCGCTCTTCTTGGTCAACACTTGCGCATTTGCCAGGATCAATCCCTGGCCTGCTTTTGTCGGGCCATGCAGATCAGACACGTGCAGCGCGCGCAGCAAATCGTGATTGGGATCAGGCCCGAACAACTTCCGCTCTAAGGGCTGCCCGGCCCAACTCTTGTTGCGGCCAATCGCCGCCCGATCGAGATGCGGCTTGACCTCGGACCAGCCCGTCCACGCCAGGGCCGTGCGCAGCGCACCCTTCAACGATGAGCCGGGGATGTAAGGTTGATCGTAGACATCTTTGATAAATGACTTAAGCCGCGCATCCGATTTGGCCGAACGCGGCGCGCCCGATAAACTGTAGCGGAACAGCGCCGCATTGCGAAAGTCTGCCTCGGTCAGCAGGTGGCCGGGGAGTGGAAACCGGCCCGACCGGTCGGGCCGCAGCTGTTCTTCCTTGGCCAGCAGAATGGCATCTTCATTCAAGCGATACGTGCGGCCATTCTTCACGACGAAGTCGAAATCCTGGCGCAGTTCGTCGCCGTCGCCGATGTGCACCGGCGATAGGACCTGCAAGGTCATGTCATACACGGTCATCTCAACCTCCTGCTTCCAGCCCGACAGCCAGTGCCAGTCCGCTGCGATACACGGCATGACCCAATGGGCGCGAACCGTTGTAATCGGGCTGCACATCCACGATCTGCCCGGGCACCACTCGATCGAGTGGGCCTAACACCGCGCCCTCGGCCAGCAAGCGCACGGGGATGCGGCGTTCTGCTTTGCTCACGGGCGAATCGATCCAGCCCCCGATCGTCTCGATGGCATAGGCCGATCGCGCATGTTGCAACGCGCCGAGCTCATCGGGGCGTGGCAGGTAACGGCTGAGTGCAACCCACGCGCTGCCCTTGCCATCGGGCAACTCAAGCACGCCGCGTTGCTCGATCGTGCTCGCGCCGAAGCCGCTGGTCCGATCGCCGCCAATTCCGGCGTCAGCCAGATCGGCCAGACCTGCCGCCAATGTCTGCGCCAGTTCGGCGTCTTCCTTAAACCAGCGCACGCCGAACCACAGGCCACATTGATCGTTAAAGGCGGTGCGCCCCGTAAAGTACAGGTTGGAACTCTGCGCGCCTCGATCGATCGTCACGCGTGGCCGCTTCTCCACACTCCAGATGCGAGCATCATCTTTGACGGCCTTGGGCAAGCGGTCCCACTCATCCTTCGCGACCAGCACACTACCGCCTTGCAGCGGTCGGCTCGCATCCACAACCTTGATCAAGCTGTCGCCGCGCACGCTGGCCCGAAAGAGTTGTTCGGACACATACTTGATCCGTTTTAGGTCTTTGGGGCGTGGACCGTTGCGCGGCGTCTTCGTCGGATGGCTCAATGGCGTCGGAAAGAACTTCACCTCACCCGCGCGCGGAAACGCCGACGACAACACGAACGGCGGCGGATCCCGCTGCAGTTGCTCCACCAGCGCCATGGCCGCCGGTGCGCCGAGCAATTCCACCCAGCGCGCGATCAGCGCGGCCAGCAATGAATCCGATGGCAGGTGATAACCGCTCTCTTCCTGTTCCAGGCCGCGCCGTCCGAAATGAAAGCCTCGGCCTGCAATATGCCAGATCGTTAGTTGCATGTTCTGCTCCCATCAGACTGATCGAAGTCAGTGTGTCGACCAGCCAATTGCGCCTTCACTTCACCGGAATCGTCGTCTGCATCCAGGTCTTCAGATCGGCGAAGGCCGCCGCCAGGTCTGACACGTGCGCGAATGTCTTGAAGTTGCATTTCGCACTGTAATCACCGCGCGCCCGGGCAAACACTTCGATACCAGTGAATTCGACCTTGCCGCTGCCGCGTGAACCTGAGCCGCCCACGTAGTCATCTTCTACGAGTTGCAGCGCATCGATGACCACCTTCAAGCGATCGTAATCGGCGGCGCTGTAGAGGCTGAAGACCAACTCGGCCGGCCCGAATTCGGCCCCGGCTGGCACGCGTTCGATCGTGCGTGGCGTAGCGGCACTGGTTACGCGGTCGATCGCCACTTCGGTCTTGAGCTCCGCGAAGGGCAGATCGGTTTTGGCCTTTTCCATCTTGGCCGCGCTGTCGTCGGTCAGCTGCACATCGCGCACTAACAACAGCGTCGGGCCGGTGGCCTCCACTTCACCGGGTACGCCGAAAACGTGGCATACTGGGCAACCGCCATTGGCGTTGTATTCTTCCGGTCGCTTGCAGGTGTGAATCGTGACCTGCCCGATCGGATTGTTCTGTCGCAGTCCCAGCACCTTCTCAGTCTGTGACCGCATCTTGCCGCGCAGGCTTGAACCGGGAATATAGGGCCGGTTGGAGATGGGATCGCGGATGACGGCTTTGTCCAGCCCGCCGATTTCCAACCCGGCCGATGAGCCGCCAATGTGCAAGCCGGTGACCGCTTTGATCTGCGCCTTGATGAAGACGCGTCCATATAAGTTGATGTATTCGTTCATGTTGACCTCCGTCTCTGATTAGTTCCGGCCGCCCTTGGCGCGGTGATACGCCAGGATGGCTTCAAACAGATCGACGAACCGCTGGAATCGCTCGTCACGCTTATTCGCAGGCGACTGCACCACCTCGTCAATCGCCTCGCTTAATACTAGGCGCAGGTAATCGACGCTGTTGCTGCGCGCCGTCTGGTAAGCCAGTTTCGGCTTGAGCATATTCAAGCGGCGTATCGCCTCGGGCTTGCCCCACTGCGCCTCAATCTGCCGCACTTCGGTAAACACCGTGCGGATCTGGCTCCGGGTCAATTTACTCTCGACCAATCGATCGGCGGCTTGCTGGGCAAACGTCACCAGTCCCGCCCCCGCCTCATCGGCGGTCATTAACTCGTGAACTTCCTTACTGGGCATTTTTCACCTCCAAGTAGATTTCTGATAGGTCAAGCTATTCTTTTGCTGTATCACGCAACCAGAGTTGTGCCCATCGCGCCGCCGCGCCCCACTGGGCAATATCGCTGTAATTGTTAGCACTCAGTTCATCACGGACTGCCAGCAATTCACGCTGCAATACGGCATTTTTCTTGCCTTCACGTTCCGCCATGCGCGTCAACTGATAAGCGCCATGCCACATCCACGGCCCCCAGACGGGACGCCCCTTCAAGCGCTTGGCTGTGTCTGCCTCATCCTCCGACAGTTGTCGCAGCGTTTGCAAAATCGCTTGCGAACCATTCAGGCCGCCTTCAACCTTATCTGGATTGCCGACAATTTTCAGCAAGCGTTGTTGCTTCTCAGCGACACGCTTGAACTCGCTCCACTTCCAGGCGCGTCCCAGGAAACTGAAGGCATTTTTGGACGCATCAATGTGCTTGGCTTGCTCCAGCGCCTCTTTTGCATCTTCGGCGGCTTGATACACTGGATATTTGCCGTGTACAAAGGCCATGCCGCCGCTGAGATGCACGTCGGGATTGCCGCTGGCATAGCGGCTCAGTTCGCTGGCGATGGTCTGTGCCAGCCGCGGCATTTGATCCCACGGTCCAATGAGAAACACGTCATCTCCACCGGCATAGACCGCGTAGATCAACTCGCGTTTTTGTTCGGCATTCAATTGTTCGCACAGCCGTTTAATCCAGCCTTCGAAGAACAGCGACAACTGAAAACTCAGCGTTGAGATACGGGCCAGCGTTGCCAGGCTCTTTTCTCCCTCTCCAAAGCCATAGCTGAACAGGTCGCCCAGTTGATCAACATCCATACGTAGCACGCCCAAACGTGGAATGCCGGTGGCTTGCGCCTGCAAGTGATTGAAGGTTTTCGGCTGACCAACGCGGGCCAGCTCGTCACCATCCTCTGATTTCAACCGTCCGTTGATCTCGTCTGCTTCGGCTCGATCCTTGACTGCCGGCGTTAGACTGACGGCATATCGGATGACACGAGCCGTCGGCACATCTGCGATAACGGGCCAGCGTTGAACATCATCCAGCGCCCAGATCACGGCACGTTGCGGTTTCTCAGAAAACTCAACGCGGCTTTCAGCGCCATCGATCAGATTAAACACCAAACCGAACTCATGCAAGACATCCGCAACGGTGCCGACCTCAGAATCGCCTGGTGGCAATAATCCCAGCGCTACATAGATCTTGCCCGGCAGTTTTTGACCGATGTCTGTTACCATTGATCGACACAGCGCGCAGATCCGGGCCTCCTTTTCTTCGTCCCATTGGGTGACCGACTCTCGCTCCTCACCACACACCGAGCACGTCTTTTCCTGGTTGCCGCCGTGCGGCTGCGGTTGGAAGACCTGGCTGTACAGATCGACGCCCAGATCGAGGTAACGGCGCTGCTTGGCGCGTCCTAGTTTGAGATGGATGTCATCCCAGATCGCCGGGAATGCTCCCAGTTTCAAGCCGCTGGCCGGCACCGCCACAGATTCCATGGCCAAATACAACGCCGTGCCGTGGTGCTTGACCAACACGCGATCGATCTGTTGCTGGATGGCGGCCAGGCGTTGCGCAGCGCTCGGCGGCGCGAGCAAGTAGAAGTGCCCGCCGCCCGAGTAGATCACATTGGCTGAGGGTAGTCCCAGTTCCCGCAGGACATAGCGCAGCACAGCCTCATTCAGCAGTTGCAAGTAGAACGATCGCCCGCGCAAGGTCTTGGCAGCGCCTTTCGCGGACAGGGTGTAAATGAAACTCTGCACGCCGGAAATGTCGCCGCCGATGAGCACCGCCACATTCTTCTGCAGCGCGGGCAAGTCAGCGCTCGATTTCTGATCCTGAAAGGCGCGCTTGACCGCTTCAAGTAGTTCAGTCACTTCGCCAGCGCCAAGTTCTGTCAGGCAGACGGCCAGCGCAGCGGTCATGCGTGAATGGTCATACAATGACACATCAGGAATGGAATGGTAATAGGCCGAGGGAACGCACCACGTGGTGCGCTGCATGGCTGCCAGTAGATTCTCCAGGTAAGTTTCATCGTCGGCAGAATCCTGCCTGGCCGCGCTCCGCAGTGTTTCGCACAGATCTTGATAGGCTTGCCCCTGGCCATCTTTAGACAAGGCGTCAGATGGAAATATCACGTTGTCGGCTAACGCCAACGACTTGAGTGGCAGATAATGCCAGTCACTCTGCCGTGCGTCGCGTGACAAGCTCAACCGATCGAAAATGGTTACCAGTTGCTGGGGTGGCCTCTGGCTCTTGTCCGGCAAGTCGGCGCGTTCACCCGCACTAAGCTTGTCGGCGAGTTCTACGACTTCGCTCAACCAGTGGTCTTGAGTGGGCGATTTTCCCGGCTGATGATGGTAAGCCGCCTGTAGTCCCACGGCTTTGAATCGATCCGGCAGGTATTGCTGAGCAAAATAGGCCGTCCACGTAGCGTGTACCGGCTGGCCTTCGCGTTCAATTCCCGGTGCCGGATTCCACGGGTCCGTGCGCGCTCGCTGCTCGATCTTACCCACGTCATGCAACAACCCGGCCAACGCCGTCATCAAAACTCGTTCGTCCATACATCCTCCTTGCGTCCTTCTTAGATCCTTCTTACATCCTTCTTACATCCTTCTTACCCGCGTCTGCGCCATGATTGCCAGTCTAGCACATCGCGCACCCGTTGTCATGCGTAGAAACACCCAATTTTGCCGCCAGTTGTTACTTTGCCCGCGAGACCGGCGTCCGCGAAGTCGGCGTCCGCGAAGTCGGCGTCCGCGAAGTGGGCGTCATCGAATAGTACAGATGAATCAGCGTGATCAACTGCGCCCGATTGACACCTTGCAGGTCCCAATGGGCTGCGGCCTTCAGGTAAATCTCGCCCAAATGCCGCTCCACCGTGCGCGGTGAAATCGACAAGCGCGCCGCAATCTCGGCATCAGTCAATCCCTCACGCGCCAACAGCTCCACCACGCGCTGTTCTGCCCCGCTCAGCGAACCCAGTACAAAGGTGCGCGCCGCATCCCACTTCTCACGCAAGCGATACTGGCGGAGATGTTCAGTCGCTTCAAATGGATCGGCCACCGTGCTGAGCTGTTCGAACACCGGCGACAGGCGCCCCCACAGCACTACCGGGATCGGAATCAAACGCGCCCATTCATCTGGCCCGGCGTGCAAACGACCGGACGCTTCCAATTCAGGCTGAGAACTCAAATGCCAGAGGTAATCATTTTCGTCGAAGAGCAGTTGCGCGGTGGCCATGCCAAAGACCGTCAATGTGCGGCGGCCGCCGGCGATCATCATGTGGACGGAACGCTCCGCCAGCTTGGCTGCCCGAACTTCGGCGTACAACGCGCGAAAGGCACATTCGACTTCTTGAGGAGCGGTCACATCTCGCAACGGACCAGACTCGTCACAGAGCTCCAGTGAGCGATAGACGACCCGTGGGTAGGTGAGTGGCAGATCGGCTTGCAGGAGTGCCAATGCTTGTGCAGTCTCAAATCGATCGCGCCAGGTATGCACGACGACGACTTCACCGGGACGATCGCCCTGCTGTTTGAGCAGATCGAGCGTCAGAGTAATGATCTGTGCCTTGCTGCCGAGGGTGGCGATGAGGACGGAATTGGCACGATCGGGCATAGGGCTTCCTTGCAGACTGCGGTTAAAC
>PMCF01000217.1:24744-25539 GCA_003154115.1 Anaerolineae bacterium | reverse complement strand
CTTGACCCTCGTTTCATCGGCCCAGTTTCAACGTGAGTTACGATGACAAATTCCGGCTCTGCTCGTCACGGTGGGCGGATGGTACGACGTACAATTTGCGCACCGGGATGCTTGGCCGAGGCGTGGAACGATTTCGTGCCGTGTGTGCGCGACCTGCGTTCACAGAAGCCAGAATTTCTCAACACCTGCCGCAAGTGTGAGTTGGTGAACCTGTGCCTGTGGTGTCCGGCGCACGCGCATCTGGAAACTGGCGCGCTGGACGGCGACACGCCGCACTTTTGTGCGGTCGCGCACGCCCGCGCCGCGGCAATTACGGGGCAAGGCCGTGCACTCTGACGGGACGGGGATATGATCACCGAGATAAATCAGGCTGCCGCGCTCCCCCTCGATCTTTTGAGGGGCCGCGCTGTCGCCGCTGAAACGATCACCACCACAGAGCGGTCTCGGCTAATCGAGCTCGCGCAACAGCACAGCGTCGCGCCGTGATGCGCGTCCTACACCAAACGAAAAGCCGCCGGGATATTGGCGGTGGCCTGTTTCAAGCTCTGCGAACGGGTTAGTTCTTCGTTAGCCATGTAACTTCTCCATCACAATTATGCCCCACAAGTTGAAAAGTGACGAGTGAAGAGTAATAAACGAACGGCACTACTTACTTCCGTCTTGCACTTCACTTTTCACTCATCACTATTCACGTTTCAAAATCTCCCGAATCAACTCTTTCCGCTGCGCGCCGCTCAATGTCTCCAACTTGCGCACACCCAGCGGATCGATCTCTTCGCGCAGCAGGCGCACTTC
>PMCF01000217.1:0-24727 GCA_003154115.1 Anaerolineae bacterium | reverse complement strand
CGAGTGCCCCAGGCCGCTGATGAAATCGACCTGTTCGACGAAGACGGCGCGCGAATGGCGCGGCACGTACAACATCGCGTGTTGATCGAAGATCGTCACATCGGGAATGCCGGCGCTGCCGGGCAGGCGCATCTGCGGGTGAGCGTAATCGCTGCCGATCATCACGTTGTTGAAGTTGCCCCGCGCGTCCACCTGCGCCGGGCGGAAGAACTCTCGGACGTTGAAGCGCGGCAGGAATTCGCACGTGATGCGCGTGAAGGGCAGGAGCAGCAAGCCGTGATCGAGCCACGGCTTCTCGATGCTCGCCAGGCCCAGCGGCGACCAGTCGCGGCACAGCGTGCCACCCACCGCCGAGGCAAACCAGATGTCGGGCGCGTGCGTGAGTTTGGCCAACAGGATGCCGGCGGCCACCAACGGCGTGGCGATGCCTTGCCCCACCACTTCGCCGTTGACGATCTGGCGGCAGATGCAGACGGAGATCAATTCGTCGATAGTGTAGTTTGTGGTCATGCTGGTGTCGCGCGAAGATTGGAATGAGACTTAATTATACCCGATCGCGCCACCGCCGTTGTAAAACGCAGACTTCCGAAGCGCTTCGGAAGTCTGTGTAAAAAGCCTGTTTTCTAGCGAGAAAACTCAGTGACTGTCGGTGAGGTCGAGCGTCTCATCGATCGTGCCATCACTGCCGCGATCGATACCCACTTCCAGGCCGGTGCCGTTGCCCGCCCACTTGCCGTAGTAGATGTACATCGTATCGGCGGGATCCAGTTCGATGCCTTCGTGGTCAAAACTCTGCTCGGCGTTGTCGTCGATGCGCGTCAGGTACAGATCGTAATTGCCCGGATTTTTGGTGCCTTTCGTGTCGACGGTCAAGTTGCCTGCTTTGGTATCGAGGCCCACGTTGATGGTGCCGCCGCCGGCCACATCGACGCCCTTGAGTTCGAATTCATAATCCGCACCGTTAAGCTCCACGCCCATGATAATGTTAGGCGACTCGCTGCTCTTGGTGGTGTACGACAGTTGATTGCCGTTGGAGGCCACCGTCAGGGTATCCTTCTGGCCAGGTTCCAGGTTGATACCTTCCACCCCTAGATCGTAACCCGGCCCGATCATCGTCACGTCGGTCGGATCGGCCTGCTTAAGGGGCGTGCCATCGATCGTGATCTGGAAGGTCATATTCGTGGGCACGAAGTACGTCGGCTCGGGGGTGTCATCGTCCAAGCCGCTGAAGACGCGTTCGGATTTCACGGTGGAAATATCGGTGACGAATTTGCCGTCCGAAGTGTAGCCATACTGCTTACCCGCTTCATCGGTGATGAGCAAATGGCCGTGCACGGTAGGATCGCCGTCAAGATAGATTTCGTTATATTCCACTGCGGCCGAGGCCAACCGATTGCCCTGACTGCCGCCCGCGGTGGCGCCGGCACAGAAGTCACAGGCTTGCTGTTGCAGACCTGGTTTGGTGGGGAAAAGGAATAACGACTTGGTTTGCGCGTTGCCCTGATACTCGCTGGTTGGTTCGCTGGGATTGGTGGTCGTGGTGTAATTCCAGGTGTCCGCATTGCGATCGAATAGAACGGCGCGCTTTTCTTTGGGGTAGTTGTTGTCGTAGATCATGACGGCGTAAATGCCATTCCCGCGATTTTCGACGGCATACGGTGTGACGGCATGTCCACCGGTACCATCGGCTTTGAAGAAACCGATCGTGTACACATCGGGCGCATTCTTGCCGGCCTTCAAGACTTCGATCAGCTTATCCAATATTTGACTGGGCGTGCCGGCGATCACGTTGCCGCGCACGGGGTTGAAGCCCTGAAAAACAAATGAATAAGCAATCTCACGCTGGAGTTTCTCGTTGCCATCCAGCGACAGATCGATTGCGGTGGAGCCGCCGTAGTCGGAGGGATTAGCTAGCCCGGTGAACAGGCGCAGACTGGCGACAGAGAAGCCGAAGCAGTGGCCGCCGTCCATGCCCTGATTTTGCTGCGTCATCCATTGTTCGGCGGGCGGGGTCAACGTGCATTGATCGTTAGCCTTGTTGGCGCACACGGTATCCCCAAAGATGCGCTGCATTTCGGCCGGGGTCAGATTTTTCGCGTTGCTTTTGCCGTAGTTTGGGAACTGGAAGCCGTTCACCTCGGGGCGGAAGCCCGAGTCGGCCACCATGCCAGGTGCATCACTGCTGGCCGCGGGCGCGCTGGCGGTCGGCGTGCTGTCCTGAGCGGCGGGTTGCGCTGCCGCGGTCGGGGTGTTATCTGGGTTGGCCGTTGGCGGTTCCGCGGTAGGCGCGTTGCTTTGATCGGCGGGCGGTACTGCGGTGGGTGTTTCGCTCTGCGCCGTTGGTTGAGCTTCGGGGGCCGGCGTGGCCGGGGCCGCGCCTCCTCCGCAGGCCGCTAAGATGAGACTCAGCACGATGAATACGCCAAACACACGATACATTTTCCGGTTCATATTCTGCTCTCCTTGTCGAGTGGAATGAAATTGATCGACAGCGATGATGAAGAGGATCGCTGCTGATGTCGGTGGAGGACTGTCTCGCTGAAGGAAGACGAATTATTCCAGCGTAATGACAGGCCACCCTTAGTCTACACGACATTGCCCTGCGGATGTATTGCAATTTGTAAACAGATTCATTACAGCTGCAATGGAAATTCTGCGATGAGTGAAATGGTTTTCCCGCTTAACCCGGAAGAACCTCGTGCATTAAAGAATAACGGGCGGCCCACCAGCGGCGGGTCGCCCGTTTTCTCACGAGCACAATACACCATGTAACGACCGGGCACGCGACCGCCGGTCACTGGCTTAACCGTTTACTTGGCCTCGGTCAATATGACGATGAGGTCGTCGGCATAGGCGACGTTAACGACCTGGTTCCCGCGAGTATAACCCATAACGGCCCGGCTCCCGAGATAGGAAGTATTAGCGTCGGTCGTTTTGGCCAGCGTCCAGCCCGCCTTCTCCAGCGCGGTGCTGTAGAATGATTTGACCGCGTCCCACGGCGTGCCGGCCGGCACGTCGTACACTTTGCCTTCAGTGCTCTTAATCGTACTATCCGTTTGGAGCTGGAGCGCGAGCACGCTTCCCAGCAGCCTGACCCGTGCCGCATTGGTAGACTCCGTCGCGCCGGTGAAAACCGGCAGCTGACTAAGGGTCACCGGCGCTGGCGCGCTGCCGCAGGCGGTCAACACACTGGTAATCAACAACGCCAACACGACAGCCATGCTCATTCGTTTGAACATATTCTTTCTCCTGAAAGATGATCTGGTAGATACAACGGCGGCTCACTAGATTCGGTCTAAGCTATGCTGCTTGAGTGCGCTTCTCCAACTATTTCTTAGCTTGAGACAAGATAGAAATATTTTACACCCTATCTCTGCCAGGCTGCGTCGCGTTCTAATTGAGCCTTTCGGCTTCAACGCGGCGATGGCATCCCTGGCAGTTGAGAAAACGGGCGACCCACCGCTAGTGGGTCGCCCGTTTTCTCACGAGCACAGTACACCATGTAGCGACCGGGCGCGCTGCTGCCGGTCACCGACTCAACTGGCTTACTTGGCCTCGGTCAGCACGACGACGAGGCCGACGCCATCGACATACATGACGTTAACGGCCTGGTTCCCGCGCGCATAGGCCAGATTGGCGTCGGTTACTTTGACTTGTGTCCAACCTGCCTTCTCCAGCGCAGAACTGTAGAAGGATTTCACCGCGTCCCAGGTGGTGCCAGCCGGTACATCATACGCTTTGCCCTCACTGCTTTTAACCGTACTGTCCGCTTTGACCTGATCGAGCAGCCCGCCCAGTGAGGTGGTCAACGCTGCATTGCTCGTCTCCGTCGCACCGGTGAAAAGTGGCAGCTGACCGTAAGTCACCGGCGCGGGCGCGCCGCCGCCACAGGCGGTCAACACACTGACGATCAACAACGCCAACACGACAGTCATACTCATTCGTTTGAACATATTCTTTCTCCTGAAAGACGATCTGGTAGATACAACGGCGGCTCGCTAAATTCGGTCTGGCTGTGCTGCTTGAGTGCACTTCTCCAACTGTTTCAAGATAAGGACATCTTACACCACAGCGCGTCCCCAGGGGCTTGCAATATGCTTGCAACATGCTTGCAGATGGATTTCGGTTGCAAGGATCGCTAAATTGCGCTGTGATCAATCTCACCTACAGCCTCATCCCGTACAGCAGAAAATCCACCGAGTGCCCCACACTGGTGATGTAGAGATCACTTGGCGTGCGCTGCAGGAGTTGGAAACCGAGCCTTTCATACCACGGCGCGGCGATGGTATTGGCGCTGCTGGTTTCCAGATGCACGCCGGGGACGTTCTCGTTGCGGAGTTGATCGAGGTAAGTCTTCATCAAAGCAGTGCCGCTGCCGCTGCCGCGTTTATCGGCGCGCGTGTTGATGTGCAGGTGCGCGGGGTAGGGCGAGAGATCGATGTACGGAATGCGCACCTGCCAGTAGCGCCAGATGTACCCCAGCGACTTCCTGGTGAACACACCGCGATAGCGTAGCGTTACTACACGCCAGGCCACTTTTTTGACGTTCGCACGAAACCACTCGTTGTAATCGATCGTGTCTGGACAACCCATGAGATAACCGAGCAGCGCGCCGTCTTCTTCGGCGATCCACAGATAGTTGCCCATGACGTCCGTGTAGAAACTGGCGAACGCATCCAGAAATACTTCGCGCGCATCCAGAAAGCGCTCGATGGGATCGCCAAAGTGCGCGGTATCGCCGGCGAGTCGGCGCACGGCGGCGCGATCAGTTGGTTGATAATGGCGGATAGTCCACATAGTCAGTAACGAGTAATGCGTAACGAGTAAGTGAAGACCACAGATTGATGATGCCATCGGCGATGAGCGCGGCGGCGTGCGGACGCGCGGCTTGTCGAGCGGCGCAGCTCATGGAGCCGCACGCTTGTGGATCGTGCAATAACCGATCGGCTTGCGCGACCCCTTCATCCGCCGCCTCGACGAGCAGCGCCGCGCCGGTGGACGCCAGATACTGCGCGTTCAGCGCTTCGTGACCCGTCAAGCGACAGGGGATGATCGTCGGCACGCCGGCGGCCAATAATTCCGATCCGGCCAGGCCGCCCGCTTTGCTGATCGCTATGTCGGCCACGGCCAGCCAGTCGGGCATGTTAGCGACGAAGCCGCGCACGATCCATTTCTCTTTTTGTTCCCCGATCGCGTCATCGCGGTCGAGCCGGTTCCCCTCCGCGCGGACGCGGAGGGTGAGCGAATGTGACATGGTTTTCAATTTGCGGCGCAGTACGTGATTGCGGCCGGTAATGAAGACGAGCTGCGCCTCAAGCGGATGCGCGCGCAAGGAATGCGCAACGGCTTCCATCATCCCCACGCCCAACCCGCCACCCATGATCACCACTACGGGCCGATCGGGATCGAGATGCAACCGGCGGGCCGCCGCCAACCGATCGGGCAGGGCCGCAAAGCGCGGATCGATTGGGATGCCGGTAACGTGGATGATCGCCGGATCGATGCCATCGTGAATCAACCGATCGCGGGCGGCGTTCGTGGGAACGCAATAGCCATCGGTGCCGGCGTGCTGCCACATGAAATGCGGATCGAAATCGGTGATGACCGTGTAAACCGGAACGTGGAGTTTGCCGCTGCGCCGCCAGCCCGCGCACAATTCGGCGGAGAGATAGTGGGTGCAGATAATCGCGTCGGGTTGAAAAGAATCGATCGTGCGGTGCAGTGAGCGCGCGCTGATTTGCTGCGTGCGAGAGCGGGGTCCGCGCAAGACCCGATCGACCGCAGGCTGATCGCTGATGTGATAAGCCAGCCGATACAAGCGCGGCCAGCGCGTAATCAAGCCCAGCCCGCCGCCCACGTAGACGGCGCGAAAGAGGGGATGCACAAAACGCATGGCATCATAGGCGGCGACGATCGCGCCCTGCGTTCGCAGGGTCGTAGCCAGGGCTTCGGCCGCGCGGCGATGTCCGGCGCCCGCTTCAGCATAGAAGATCATGACGCGTGGTGAGTGGGTCACACGTGCGATTATACCTGAAGGCAGAAGAGGACAGAGAGACGGAGAGACTTTTCTCTCTATCCCGCTGTCTCTCCGTCTCTCTGTCCCGTTTAGTGAGGTTGACTTTGTAAGGTCGCGTTGAGCGTCAAGGTTTGCCCGTCGCGCCAGACCTCAATGGCGACGTTCTCGCCCACTTTGTGATGGTTGAGCAAATTGGCGAAGCCGCTTTCATCGCTCAGCGTTTCATCACCGATCTTGGTGATGATGTCGCCGGGCTGGACGCCTGCTTTAGCCGCGGTTGAATCGGCGGAAACCACTTCGACGTACGACCCCCACTGCATCGGCAGCCCGTTCGCCCGGGCAATCTGTGGTGTAACGAGCTGCCAGCGGATGCCCATATACGGACGCTCGACGTAGCCTTGCGAGATCAATTGCGCGGTGATGTCGCTGACGGTCTTGGCGGGAATGGAGAAGCCCAACCCTTCGGCCACGGCGCTGCTTGAGGAATTACCCCGCACGATGGCCGTGTTGATGCCCACCACTTGTCCGGCCAGATTCACCAGCGGGCCGCCGGAATTGCCTTGATTGATGGCCGCATCGGTCTGGATCATTTTTTCGTAAGTTGCCCCTTGATCGATTCCCAACGTTCGGCCCAGGCCGCTGATCACGCCGAAGGTGACGGTATTCTTGAAGTCACCCAGCGGATTACCGATGGCGATGACGGCTTCGCCGATTTGCAACTTGTCTGAATCGCCCAACTGTGCCACGGCGGGCACCGAGCCATTGACTTTGATCACAGCCAAGTCGGCAAATTGATCGGTGCCCACTAGATCAGCCGGCACGGTGGTGCCATCGGCGAAGATCACTTGCAGGGTTTGATAGCCATCAACGACGTGATTGTTGGTGACGATATAACCCTGCGGCGAAATGATCACGCCCGAGCCGCTCGCCTTAGGTTGTTCTACGCTATCGCCGAAGAAACCAAACACACGCTGCTGAGGCATCGTGTTGACCACCGTCACTACGGCGG
Organism: Anaerolineae bacterium; assembly: GCA_003154115.1. Classification (GTDB taxonomy): domain Bacteria; phylum Chloroflexota; class Anaerolineae; order Fen-1058; family Fen-1058; genus Fen-1058. Next base: position 17,702 of record PMCF01000217.1, on the reverse strand, counting down.
GGCCTACGCGTTTGACCGCGGCGACGACGGCCTGATTCGAGTCGCTGGTTGTGAGCGACGCCGAAGCCGAAACGGCGGGCATCACTAGCGCGGACTCGCCGTTCGGCTTGGCCGCGCTTGGCGTCGCCTGAGATTGCAGGGTGTTGCGCGCGACCAGCCCGCCGGTGACACCGCCGATAACGGCGCCCAGCATCAAGCCTATGATCAACATCATCAGGCCGAAGAGCTTCCGACCACGGCGCGGTGCTGGAGCGCGTCCAACACGATACGCCGGCGCAGCTGCAGCGGGCGGCGGAGCAGGAGGCAGAGTTAACGGAATTTCTGGTTCAGCTTGATCGGTAGGAAGCGGTTCATCTAGCATACGACTCATTCACCTTTCGTCACGCGGCGCGGATTAACCGCGTTCGTCCACTCTCCATTGTGCCGCACGATGCTTAAGGCAAAGTTAAATCAAGCCTAGAAAAGAGTAAGCGAACGTTACTACTCAGCCGTCATTCCCGCGAAGGCGGGAATCCAGTGTCGGCGGCTGCCGAAGGTCCCGCCTTCGCGGGAATGACCGGGCGCAGTATGCGGCGTTATGGCTGAGTAGTAACAAGCGGCGCGGATTAACCACGCTCGTCCACTCTCCATTGTGCCGCGCGATGCTTAAGGCAAAGTTAAATCAAGCCTAGAAAAGAGTAAGCGAACGTTACTACTCAGCCTTCGCGGCGATGTCATTCCCGCATGCTTTCGGCGGGAATCCAGAGATTCTGCCGACCGGGAACTGGATGCCCGACACGCCCTATCCGCGCTTTGCGCGGGGGCGCGCCTGGCGAAAGCATTCGGGCATGACGGCTGAGTAGTAACTTTTCTTCAGGAGGTTACGGTTGGGGTGGTGGTGGGCTGTACCGCCGGGCGTGAACCGGGGAGCGGGGTGGCCGTCGGCGTCGGCGTTGGTGCAATGTCAAGCCATTCGAAACTCGATTCACTGACCGGACTGACGACGCGATAGGTAGGGGCGCTGTCACTGCCGGTGCCTGCTTGCCGGATGATCATGACCCGCCATTTGAAGGTGCGATCGGCCTCGCCGGGCGGCGGGAATTGATCGGTGAGCAAATGATAACTCGTGGCGCGGGTGCGGAACGAAATCGGCTTGATGTCGCTCGCCCGTTCGACTTCCACCAGATACAACTCATTCGCTTGCAGCAGGCCTGAAGATAACCATTGCAATAGAATGGGTGAGGTATTGCTAATAAAGATTTCTCGATCGAGCGGCGTCAGCAGTTTCACGGGCGCGTACTGCACGATCGGGGTGGGGGTGCTATCGCTGCCGCTCGTTGCGGCGGCTGCCGATGAGGCAGAAGGTGTCAGCGTGGCATTGGTCGAAATGTTCAACTGTTGACCGGGCATTAGCTTTGAAATATCGGTGATGTTGTTGCGCCGTTGGATCGCCTCAACCGTGGTTTTGAATTTCTCGGCGATGCCGCTCAGCGTGTCACCCGGCTGCACGATGTAGACCACTTCATTGGGCGTGCCCGGTGTGGGCGTTTCCGGTGCAGGCGTCTCGGTATTGCTGGGCTGGGCGGTGGGCGGCGGAATTTTCAACACTTCGCCTACAACAATGAGATCATCTTCGGCTTTGCCATTGAAGGTCATCAATGCTTGTAGGCTGACATCGTACAACAAGGCCACCCGGCCTGGGGTGTCGCCATTTTTCACCGTGTATTCTAACGGCGGAACAGGCGTCGGCGTGCCGGTCTGCGTGGCCGTGGCGCGTGGTGTGGCGGTGGGCAGCACCGCGCGGGTGGGGGTGCGCGTGATGGTCGGCGTCAGGGCCGCGATGGACGCCGACCGCGACGTCTGAATGATAATGGCCACGAACACAAACACGGCGATGGCCATGAAGATGATGACGAAGATATGCGTAGGACGCTGCGCCGCTTCGGCGCGTTTCTCGCGCTCGATGGCTTTGGTTTGCGCCGCTTCGGCCTTGGCCATGGCGACCAGATCCGCGCCGCAATACAGGCACGTCTTGGCGCGCGATGAGATCTTCGCATGGCACTGCGGACACAGACGTTGTTGTTCGGCTTGGGCACTCTCGGGCGCGGGTTCGGCCTCGCGCTCTTTGCCAGAGCGAGGAAACTTCATGTGGCTAAACTGCCATCCAGACTCAGGGTTGGCGCAATCGCTTGCATGGCGTGCAGCACCACGGTGATGTGCTCATCCAGCGGCACGCCCAGATCGACCGCGGCGTGCTCGATCTCGGCGCGATCCACCCCGGCCGCAAAAGCCTTGTTCTTCCACTTCTTCTTAATGCTGGTCAGATCAACATCGGCGATGTTTTTGTTGGGCCGCACTAAGGCGGTGGCCGTAATCAGGCCGGTCAATTCATCCACCGCGTACAACGCTTTTTCCATGATCGTTACACGCTCGACGCCGCTCACTTCCGTAGCGTGCGACAAGATCGCGCGAATGATCTCTTCGCTGACACCGCGCTCGCGCAAAATTTTCGATCCGACGACGGGATGGCCCGCGACGGCGACAGCGGGATACTGTTCATAGTCGAAGTCATGCAGCAGGCCCACTACGCCCCACAGTTCGACGTCGCCCTCATAACGTGGCGCGTAGGCGCGCATGGCTGCTTCCACGGACAGCATGTGCTTGCGCAGTGAATCGCTGGCGGTATATTCGGTTACGATGGCCCAGGCTTCATCGCGGTTCATATCGATCTCATAAGAAACCTGACAGGTTTGAGTAACCTGTCAGGTTTTGCGGCATTATACCACAGCCGATCGGCTTCCCTGGCGACCGCTTTACCTGGTGGGCGTGATCGTCGGTGTGCGTGTCGGCGTCGTGGTGGTGGTCACTTTGCCGGTTGGCGAAGCCTGAGCGGTCGTCGTCGCCGTCGGCGTCGTCGCAGTTGGCGTCGTCGCAGTCGCCGACGGTGAAGCCAGTGAAGTGGCCGAGGGTGTCAGTGTCCGCGTGAAGGTCGCGGACGGTGTGGTGCTTGGCGTGCGCGTGGAAGTGGGCGTGTACGTCGCCGTGGGCGTGGACGTTTCCGTCGGTGTGCGCGTCGGTGTAGGCGTCTTGGTCGGCACGCGCGTGTTTGTCGGCGTGCGCGTTATCGTGGGCGTGTTCGTCGGCGTTTCGGTCGGAGTCGGCGTGATCGTCCGCGTGTTGGTAGGCGTCGCCGTGCACACCCGCAACGGACAGACAGTCGGCGTCCAGGTTGTGGTCGGCGTCCACGTCGGCGGGATGGTCGAGGTCAGCGACGGTGTTAAGGTGATCGTCGGCGTGATCGGATTCATGATCCGATTGACCAGGTTGACCGAGCCGAAGATGATGATCAGAATCAGCAGACCAAATCCGCCGATGATGACATACTTGGCCACGGGCGGCAGCTGCGCCCGACCGCCACGCCGCCGGGGCGCGGCTTTGACCGGGGCGGGCCTGCCGGCCGGTTGCGTAGAGGCGGCGGCCCCGGCCGCGGCGGCCGCCAATGCTGGCGCGGCTGCGGCTTCAACCCGCGGCGTATCCAGAGTGGGTTGGGTTGCAGCTAGCGCCGCGACCCGGGCCGCTAGATCCGTGCGCCGTTTCTCGCCGAGTTTCTGTAATTCGTTGGCGGCAGTGGCGTTGTTGGGATTAAGCGCGAGGACTTGGCGCAGGCAGTCTTCTTTTTCGGCGTCGTCCACCGCCACCGTACTGAGCCAGAGCCAGGCGTTCTCATTATGCGGTTCGGTGATGAGCGCGAGATTGAACATCTCGCGGGCCTTTTCGTTCAGGCCGCGCTTGGCTGCCATGATTCCTTGGCCGATAAGGTCTTTCGCGTCCATGAGTCAATCGCCTTGCGAGGGTTCCGTTAAGGTCTTAGTTCGTTATTACTCAGCCGCATCCTGAGCGGAGCAGCCAAGCGCGTTCTTCGACTGCGTTGCACTCCGCTCAGAATGCGCTGGCTGCGAAGTCGAAGGATAGCGGGCTGAATAGTAACCTTAGTTCTCGATCGGAAGCCTGTCACCCAACACGGGAGTCGGCTTGGTCACGTTCACATCGATCCACGCGGCGACGGTGGCGGCGGCTTCGCGGATCGACCACCACGTTTGCGAACTAGCGGTGTAATTGCGCCGATCGGCCACGATACCCACACTGTCGATGCCGAACGTATCGCACAAATACAACGCGCGATCGAGGTGAAACGCCTGCGTCACAAGTATAGCATGATTTACGCCAAAGATTTCACGCGCGCGATAGCAACTATCGTAGGTGCGGCGACCGGCATAGTCAAGCACCAGGTCCTCATCCGGCACGCCCAACTTGATAGCCGTACGACGCATCGCTTCCGGTTCGTTGTAATCGATGAAGCGATTGTCGCCGGTGAGGAGCAGCTTGTTGACCAGCCCGCGTTGATAGAGATCGACCGCGGTCGCCACGCGATCGTACAACGCGGGTGTCGGCTCGCCCGATCGCGTCAGCCCGGCCCCAAAGACGATGGCGATCCGCGGTGTGTTGTCGCTGGGCAGATCGTCGATGGAGGCGTAGATCCGTGAAGCGTAGGCGTTGCTCAGCCACACATTGAACGCAATGATGATCGCTGCGCCAATCGCGCCGAGGAGGAGCAGGGTGATGAAGAGGCGTTTGAGGAATTTGCGCATGGCTTTGCTTGACGCTGGAAGATGAATCATAGGCGATTGTAACACGTGGGCGTGGGGCGCTCATTCCGCAGGCGAGGGAAGGTTCTGTGCCATCACGGCGGCTCTGTAACAGCCCACCGTCAACGCCGCGTTGATTAAGGGTTGATGGCGTGCTATACTTTGCATGACAGGCTAACTGAGAAAGGTGTAAGACGATGGCAACGCCAACGACAACCCTCCAAGAATTGGACAGGCGACTGAAAAAAGTCGAGCGGCAACTTGCTGCCCAGGCTCACGGCGCACGACCCAAAGCGAAAGCCGGTCGTTCTGCGACGCGATCCGTCCGGAACAGGCAGAGTGCGACTAACTCGGCTCTGGAAATTGCGCGGCACACGGGTCTGTTGGCCGAGTTGCCGCCGGAAGCGCAAGCGCGCATTGAACGTTGGCGTGCATTGCCTGAAGAGGAGCGGCAAGAAATCCTGAACGAGTTCTACAACTTGCCACTCGATCCTTCTCTTTCCGATGTCATCGTTGAAAACAGGCAATAGCCGCCGTGTCCATCTATTATTTTGACGCCAGTGTCGTCGTCAAATACTATCACCGTGAGCCTGGCACAGTCTGGGTGCGACAAGTCGTTGACGCGCGTTTGCCGGATAAGGCGCGTCGCGTGCATGAAATTTACATCGCTGATATCAGCCTGGCCGAAGTGCCGGCGGCGTTGGCGATCCTGGCACGATCCGGGCAAATCAGTTCACGGCTGCGCGATGCTCTGTATGATGTGTTCTTAAGCAATATCGGCGATCAATTTCATCTCTTGCGTGTCATGACCGCGCTAGCCTACGCCGCCGGTGAATTAGCGCAAAAGTATCCGCTCAAAGGATATGATGCCATGCAGCTGGCGCTGGCGTTGGATTTCCACCAAGCCCTCGCGCAGCAAGGACTGGACGTCATTTTTGTCAGCGGTGATGGCAAATTGATTCAAGCAGCTCAGGCCGAAGGCATGGCGATCGATAACCCGTTCCACCATACTGACTTGGACTAGCCGAATAGTGTGTTTACGCGGCGCTCGTTCTGGAGTGTGCAAGTTTCCAGAACGAGCGTTTTTTGTTGCGGTTCTGTTGCAAAAGTGGGCGCAGGCGCAACCCTGGTTTGTCAGGCGATGGCGATGCGCGGTTGATCTTCGTGTGGCACAGCGTCAATCGAAGCGTACTCGCGCGAAGCATAAGCGGCATGCAGCCACGCGTTGAAGGCGAGGACAATCGCTGCGCCGATTGCGCCGAGGAGGAGCAGGGTGATGATTAAATGTTTGAGGAATTTGCGCATGGTGCTAATTACTGATGAAAACGATGCTTAGAGCGAATTCCAGTTTGATTTACGACTTCTGGAGTGGAGCCTTTAGGCGGATTCCGGCTGAAGCCTCGAGTCCGGATCGTAAATCAACTTGGAAACTGCTCTAGTGTTGGGCTCAAGGTATCACATTGATCGTTATTGTTGGACCCTCTTCCCAATGTTCATCAAAGCGTTGCGGCTCATTGGGGTGTTTGTTATTAATGACATTGCGCGATACTCGAATGGCTGGCGTAAATTTTACGGTACCATCCGCCCATTCGGGAAGTCCGTGAATGCTAATACTGTCGGGTAGTGGTTTAACGCCACTCTGCATCGGACACGTAATAAAATCTTGTGGGCCTAACCAGCAGAACATCACCCCCGCCATTTCTTGAACATACGCTGATTGACCTCCTGACTCAACCTTCATACCTAGAGCTGTTCCAGCATAGTACTCGGATGTGTATGGATCACTAGGTGGATTCAAATGAGGCGCAATGATATCGATTCCCACTGACACATATCCTCTCGAACGACTAAAGACAGTCTTATCATTTACAGGTGTACAAGTATTTTCACAATATAGGACATCCTTAAACTGTAACCATCTTTGAGAGCGATTCATAGACGTCGGAATTGGTGTAGGTGTTTTTGTCTGATTAGGAGTTGGTGAATATGTTTTCGTTGAAGTGGGCTGGCTTATGGGTGTTGAAGTTGGTGTCTCTGTTGGTGTTTCTGTACTCTTGGGGATGGTTATCGGTGTATTAGTCAGGGTAGAAAAAGGTGTATCCGTTACAGTAACCTGCATTCGTGTTGTGGCTGGAGCTGCGGTGTGAGTCGATGTGGCGATCGGAGAAGGAGTATTGAGAGGCAAGGCGGCAATCGCAACGGCAGTTTGAGTAGCCGAAATGCTAGCCGCATTATTCCTAGAAATTGCGGTACTAACAACAACATATAGACCGGCCAGTACTCCGAGGGCAATCAATCCGCCGAAGATTCGGCCTCTGGTGAATATCTTTCGTAGTTGCTGATTAAATGCAGCAACTGCTGCTGCCCTCTTGAGCGCTCGTTGCTCCTGCACCGCTTTCTTTTGTGCTGCGCGTTCTGCTTCCGCTTTTTGTCTTGCCAGTCGTTCTTGTTCTGCCAGAAATTCCTGTTCGGCTTTCTGTTGCACTGCTTGTTGCGACTCGATCTCTTTCTTTGCAAGTTCGTTGATGATAACAGTTGCGCCGGTTTCAGCGTGGATAATATGACCGCCTGCTGATGTCACTTTGTCACGGCCCACTGCATCTTGGCCAACGCTTACTTGATCGGCATCCACGTTGATGCCACCGGATTGATTGGTGGCATTGAGATCTGACTGAGACGCGAATCCATCTTCTTTTGACGGCTCCGTTGCAGTCAACGGCAAAGCGCTTATTTCGAGCGACTTTGCTCGTGCATTAAGTGCGCGTAATAGCCTACCATGCCCATTAGGCAGGAAATAGTTCACCCATTGCCACGGGCTCAACCTGTCAGGAACTTTGCATTCTTCCAACTTGAGTGGAATGATGAAGATAGTGTCTTCTGGTTGTTCGTCGGCTACGTCGAGCGCGAATTTTATCTCTTTCTGAATGTAGCCGGCCCTTACGGAATTGTGTGATAGACAAACGATAACAGCATCCGACTTGCGTACCGCTCTCGGAATCTCACGCTGCCAGGCTTGGCCAGGTATCAAATCTTCCTCATCAAGCCACGGCTCAAAGCCATCAGCCTGCAAGCGCCGATATAGCTCGCGTACAGCAGGCTTGTCTGCTGACGAGTGACAGAGGAAGATGCGCAATGGACGTGATGGCGTGTCTGTATCAGACATGATTCATGCCAATTTGATTCTAGAGGCCCATGCTTACTTGTACGAATTCCACTCCGTGCAAATCTTTTAGCTGAGCAATCATCATATCATCAAGAGTCGTCGTGTCGTGGGGAAAATCGAGTTGAAGTGTCTCGCCGCGTGCCTTGATGAGGAAACAGAAGCGGTCAGGCCCTGGACACGAACTCAGGAGGTGATGAACTTCGCCTACTCGTGACGCATCGACAAGACTATCGCCCGAGCGCAAAATCACCACCTTGGCAAAGCGATTGGGCTGTTCAAGTGAAGAGTATTCTTTGCTAGTATTGGTCTTAGTTGTAGATGTTTTTATTTGTGCCAGGATGGCTCTATTATAGGTTAGGGGTGGGCGCTGTCCTTCTGGCCCGATGAGTACATCTGAGTGTGTCTCGGCTATAACACGTTCCGAAAATGCTTCTCGATAAGCTATTTGGGAAGCGCGATAATTCAATGCACGTGTCAGCTTATTATAGCCATTGTCCTCAAAAAGATTCACCCATTGTCGATGTTGCAGGCGCTGGGGAGCATCGCACTCTTCGAGTTTGCCCGGAATGATAAAGTTCGCTTCTTCAGGTTGCTCTTCGGCTACATCCAAAGCAAAGGCAATCTCTTTTTGGACGTAGCCTGATTTATTAATGGCTCTGCGAGAAAGGCAGACAAGGACGGCGTCTGAATTTCGAATTGCTTTGGGGATTTCTTTCCGCCAGTTCTGCCCGCCAATGAGGCTTTCTTCGTCAAACCACACATCGAAACCATCTTTCGCCAAGCGGCCATACAAGACTCGCACGGCAAGTTTGTCGTCTGACGCGTGACAGAGGAAGACACGCAAGGGACGGGCTAGTTCAGAGTCAGGCATAAAGCCACACTGCTTGATGGGAAATATGTTTCTATTGTACTTCTCTGCAACCGTTTCGCAAAATGGAACCGCCAGCCCAAGCAAAACGCGGAGGCATACCGTATGCCTCCGCGTCTGTCGTGAATAGAACTGGAATGAAGTAGACGCCATCCTACTCAGGCATTGTTCCAATCTTCGTCATCGAACGGATTGTTCCAGAAATCGAAACCGGGATAGTGATTGCTTTCCTCACGCAACGTTCTTAGATCAGGCAGGTCAGTACGATTCTGCCACATCCCTTTTGCCTGTTGCAGCGCAGCCCGGTGCTCGCGCGGCGTGTGCTGTGCGATGAACTGTTCCACCGCCTCCGCGATGACTTCCGTCTCTGTCTTGCCCGAGCGTTGAGCAATCGAGCGCAGTGCTTGCGTTTGTTGATCGGTCAGCGTCACTTGGGTTGTCAACAAGGCTCACCTCTCATCTGTTCCCCATGGCTTTGTGATCATTATAGCATGAGGGCACTAACAGAAATCCTGCGAAGGCAGGTAAACCCTCGCAGGAGTCTTAGGCGAGCATCGCAGCGCGCCCAAATCACAACAACGGATTGAGGAACAAGCGGATTAAATTCGTTCCTTTCTCAATCCGTTGTTGTCTTATCCCAGCCGCTCGATCTGCTCTCTCAACTTCTCTGCTCTAGTCTGAAAATCCGCCAGCTTGTCGCGTTCTTTCTGCACCACATTCGCCGGTGCTTTGTTGGCGAAGTCACTGCCTAGCAACTTCGTGATGCGTTCGATCTGCGCACTCATATCCTTCATCTCTTTGCCCAGCCGTTCGCGCTCGGCGGCGAGGTCGATCATCTGCGCGAGGGGCAGATAGATCGTCGCGGTGCCCAGCACGATGGGCAGTGCGCCCTGCGGTTCCGCCTTCAGCCGATCCGCCACATACAGCGCATCGGGATCGAGCCGCGCCAGGAAGGCCAACTCGGCGCGCTGGGTCTCGAAGAGATCGGCCTTTTCGGTCGATGCGATCATCACGGCGAGTTTCTTGCCGGCCTCCACGTTGCGCTCGGCGCGGGCGTTGCGAATCGCGCGCACGGCTTCCATCAGCAAAGTCATATCCGCTTCGGCTTGGGGATCGATCGGGCCGGGCTTGGGCCACTCGGCGATGATCAACGCCTCGCCCCAGGATGTGTGGCCGATCGCCTGCTTCAGGTTCTGCCAGATTTCTTCCGTCACAAACGGAATGAACGGATGCAACAAGCGCAGCGTTCGATCGAGCACGTGCACCAACACCGCCGCCGTGCGCGCCTGCGCCTGCGGATCGCCGGAATTCAGCGGGATCTTCGACATCTCGATGTACCAGTCGGCGTACTCGCCCCACAGGAATTCATACACTTGGCGTCCGGCTTCGCCAAATTCGTAGTTGTCCATCAAGCGTGTCACATTGGCGATGGTGGCATTCAAGCGGGACAGAATCCAGCGATCGGGTAACGAGTAACGAGTAACGAGTAACTGATCGTTGGCCGTTAGTTGTTCAAGTTCCGCTAGTTGATCCTCGATCCCTGCTGGCTGATCCACGCTCTCCAGATTCGAGATCACAAAGCGCGCCGCGTTCCAGATCTTGTTCGCAAAATGGCGATTGGCTTCCACGCGGCTGAGACCCAGATTCAGATCGTTGCCGGGCGANNGTGCGGAACGGCACCTTCTTCATGAAATGCAGGCCCGCCATCAGCATGCGCGCCACCCAGAAGAACAGAATGTCGTAACCGGTTTCCATCACGCTCGTCGGATAATACGTCTTCAGGTCGGGCGTTTCATCCGGCCAGCCCAGCGTGCTGAACGGCCACAGTCCCGACGAGAACCATGTATCAAGCACATCGGTTTCCTGCCGCAGCTGATGGCTGTGGCACTTGGGGCATTCGGTCGGATCGAGCCGCGCCGCGAATTCGTGATCGCACTCCTCGCACGTCCACACCGGAATGCGATGCCCCCACCACAACTGGCGGCTGATGCACCAATCCTTGATGTTTTCCGGATCCATCCAGTTGTAATACACCTTCTCAAAGCGTTCTGGAATGATTTTGATCTGGCCGCTCTCCACCGCCCGATAGGCTTTCTCGGCCAACGGCTTGATCTTCACGTACCACTGCGTCGACATCATCGGCTCGATGATTTCACCGCCGCGCTGCGCGCGTGGAATGCTGGTGTGATACGGCTCGGTCTTGATCGTCAAGCCCGCGGCTTCCATGTCGGCCCAGAATTTCTGGCGCGCCTCAAAGCGATCGAGACCCGCATACGGTCCGCCGTTTTCGTTGATCTGCGCCTCGAGCGTGAGGATGTTGATGATGGGCAGCTGGTGCCGTTGGGCGATCTCATAATCGATCGGGTCATGACCGGGTGTGATCTTCAGCGCGCCGCCGCCAAATTCTCGATCGACCTTCTCGTCCCCGATCACCGGTATTTCCCGATTGATGATCGGCACGATCGCGGTCTTGCCGATGAGCCAGTTATACCGTTCGTCTTCGGGATGCACTGCTACCGCCGTGTCGCCGAGGATCGTTTCAGGACGGATCGTCGCCACGGGCAAATAACCGTCCGTGTCTTTGATATAGTACTTGAAGAAATACAGTGTGACATCTTCTTCGCTGTACTCCACTTCGATGTCGGACACGGCGGTCTTGAGGCCCGGCGACCAGTTCACCAGGCGCGTGCCGCGATAGATCAAGCCTTGATCGTACAGGCGCACGAAGGCTTCGCGCACGGCGCGGCTGAGACCATTGTCGAGCGTGAAGCGCTCGCGATCCCAATCGCACGACGCGCCGAGGCGGCGAATCTGCGTCTGGATGATGCCGCCGTATTTGGCCTTCCACTCCCACACGCGCTTCACGAATTCTTCGCGGCCCAGCTCGTCCTTGCTGAGGCCCTGCGAACGCAGCAGTTTTTCGACTTGCAACTGCGTGGCGATGCCGGCGTGATCCATGCCGGGCACCCACAGCGCGCGCTTGCCCTGCATGCGCGCGTAGCGGATCATCAGGTCTTCCACGCTGACGAACATGGCGTGACCCCAATGGAGTTCGCCCGTCACGTTCGGCGGCGGGATCGAAATCACAAACGGCTCTGCGCTTTGATCGCGCGCGGCTTCGGGCTTGAACCAGCCGTTCTTCCACCACCAGTCATACAGGCGTTGTTCGGTAGCGGCGAAGTCGTAAGTCTTGGGCATTGTTGTTTCAGACATTCTCTATCTCCTCAAAGATAACGAGTAACGAGTAATGAGTAATGAGTAATGAGTAATGAGTAACAGGCACTGCTTGGCGAGTGAATTACTCGTTACTTGTTACTCATTACGCAAAAAGCCGTCTTCGTTGACAAGGACGAAAACGGCTTCCGTGGTACCACCTTGATTCGGCAACGGATAAACACCGGATAAACGAATGTGCCGACCGTCGTAATCCGTTTATTCGTTGTGCATTCGTTGCCACACTCATTTCGCGCTAACGGGCGATCCCGAATTGATCTAGTAGGCGCAAGTTAATAACTTGCGCGACGTTCAATCAATCGACTCCCGAGCGACGTTCGGCGCTTCTGCTTGATGAAGGCTCGCAGCCGGTGACCTTCAATCTCTGGCAAGAGGCTTGCGCCTACTCCTCTCGATCAACGTCAGTGTGATTCAGTTGTGTGTGCGGATTATAGCCGAAGTCTCAGCGTTTGGCAACGACGGCGTAAGCCAAGCTCATCTCCTCCCAAGCCAGAAAGTATGTACCATCTTCCTGGTATTTCGAGCCGTGGCAGGGACATTCAAAGCGCACGGTGGAATCGACCCAGGCATACAAGCAGCCCAAGTGTACGCACACTTTATAAAGCGCCACGAGGCCCCTCAACGCCGCCACCGTGCCCACCGTGAACGTACCGCCAAACTCACCTTCATTGAAACGCGGCATCGTAAAAGCAAACATCGCCCCGCCGGAAGCGGCGAGGAACGCTCATTTGAGCGACAAACACTCAGCCAGCTTGATGCTTACTACCCGCACCTTTACACATATCACAAACAAATTGCGCTGTCAACCTCAATATTTCTGAATGACACTCAATTGAACCCTAACTCGCCTTGACTTTCGCTGGTCTCGCGCCGATAATATCGCTCGACTCTATGTCTCAGCCAACACTCATCACTCAAACTCAGCAACTGGCCGCGCTGGTCGATCGGCTGCGCGAACAACCCACGGTCGCCATCGACACCGAATCGGATAGTCTCTACGTCTATCGCGAGAAAGTCTGCCTGATTCAACTCTCCCTGCCCGACGCCGATTTCTTGATCGATCCACTCGCCTCGATCGATCTCAGCCCGCTGGGACCGCTCATCGCCGACGAGAAAATTGAAAAAGTCTTTCATGCTTCCGAATACGACGTGATGTGTTTACGTCGCGACTTTGCTTTCACGTTCGCCAATCTCTACGACACCATGTGGGTGGCGCGCATCCTGGGTTGGCCGCGCGTGGGCCTGGGCGATATTCTGCAGGAACACTTCGGCATCACACTCGATAAGAAATGGCAGCGCCACAATTGGGGCAAACGCCCGATCGAACCCGCGGCCCTGTCGTACGCCCAATACGACACGCATTATTTGCTCCGCTTGCGCGATGTGCAGCTGCGGGAACTGCAACAACGCGATCGGCTGGAGGAGGCCCACGAGGTCTTCTCCGATTTGGCCCAATCCAAATACAACGGCCATGAATTCACGCCGGACGACATCTGGCACACCAAAGGCGTGTGGGATCTGGAGGGACACGCGCAGGCGATTCTGCGCCAACTGCTGATCCTGCGCGATCGCGAAGCGCGCCGGCAAAATCGGCCCGCCTTCAAAGTCATCGGCGATAAAACGCTGGTGCAGCTGGCCGAACACGCGCCGCGTCAGCTGGAACAACTGCGCGCGATTGAAGGCATGACCGAAGGACAGATTCAGCGTTACGGCCACGCCTTGTTGGAAGCCATTGCGCGCGGCCGCAAAGACCCCCCGCCTGCGCTGCCGGCCCGCACCGCGCCTGATCCGGATGTGATGGTGCGCTTCGAAAAACTGCGTGGGTGGCGCAAGCAAGCAGCGGCGCAGCGCGGCGTCGAACCGGACGTCATCGTGAGTAATGCCGTATTGATGGAACTCGCGCAGCGTCGACCGCGCCACTTCGACCAGCTGCCGGCGCTGCCGTGGTTTGGCCCGTGGCGCAGGCAAACCTACGGCCCCGCCATACTGCAAGTCATTACCAATACCTGATCCCTAATCCCGGAGGCCCTCATGCAGATTCAGTTTTGGGGTGCGGCCCGCACCGTCACCGGCACGATGCATCTGCTCACCCTCAACGGCCAACGTTTGTTGTTGGACTGCGGCCTGTTTCAGGGCAAACGCGCTATTGCCAACGAGCGCAACAGCCAGCTGCCGTTCGATCCTAAATCGATCGACGCCTGCGTCCTCTCGCACGCCCACATGGATCATTCGGGCACGCTGCCGGTACTGACCAAGTCCGGGTATGCTGGGCCGATCGACTGCACTTCGGCCACGCGCGATCTGGTGTCGGTGATGCTGCGCGATTCGGCGCACATTCAGGAAAGCGATGCGCGTTACCTCAACAAACGCAACGCCGAACGCGGGCTGCCCTTCATCAAGCCCATCTACGTCGAAGCGGATGCCGTCAACTGTTTGACGCACTTTGTCGCCCATGAGTACCAGCGGACGTTTGAGCCCCTGCCCGGTGTGAGCGTGACCTTCCGCGATGCGGGCCACATCCTCGGCTCGGCTGAAGTCATCATCGATTTCGAAGAAAACCAACAGAAGCGCCGCCTGGTCTTCACCGGCGATCTGGGGCGCAAGCATCTGCCCGTCCTGCGCGATCCGGAAACCGTCGATCGCGCGGATATCCTGATCACGGAAGGCACGTACGGCGGGCGCTTCCACGAACCGATCGAAGATACGCGCAACCAACTGGCGCAGATCATCGTCGATACTTACGAGCGGGGCGGGATTTTGATCATTCCGGCCTTTGCCGTCGGGCGCACGCAGGAAATTGTGTACGACATGCAGCGCCTCGTCGCCGAAAATCGCATCCCGGATGTTCCGGTCTACGTCGATAGCCCGCTCGCCATCAACGTCACCGAGATTTTCCGCCTGCATCCGGAATGCTACGACGAAGAGATTCTGGAGTACATCCATACCGATCCGGATGGCAACGCCTTTGGCTGGCCGCGTTTGCGGTACGTGCGCGCCGCGGATGAATCGAAGGCGCTCAATGATTCCAAAGAAGCGAGCATCATCATCGCTGCTTCGGGCATGTGCGAAGCCGGGCGGGTGCTGCATCACCTGAAGCACCACATCGAAGATCCGCGCGCGACGATACTGTTTGTCGGATATCAAGCCGAGTACACGCTGGGGCGCAAGATTCTGGATGGCGCTGAAGTGGTAAGAATTCTGGGCGAGGAATTCAACGTGCGCGCGCAGGTCAAGAAGATCGGCGGCTACAGCGGCCATGGCGATCACAACGATCTGGTGGGCTTCGCCCACGACATGGTCGGCAAGCCCGCGCAAACCTTCATCGTGCATGCCGAAATGGAAGCTGCGGAAAAATTGCAGGCCGGCCTGAAAGGCATCGGCCTGCCAGAGGTGCACATTCCCGATCGGGGCGACAAGATCATGATCGAGTAAGTGCGGCACGCTCAGATTGTGTGAAGAATTGCCACGAGCCTCGTTTTAGACGAGGCTCGTTTAATTAGAGCAATGGATGCTAGATCGGTTTCCGTTTTGATTTATGCCAATGCTCACGGCCGCTCTGCGTGGCTACATCCGCCACCGCCTGCTCGCGGAGTGTGTGACCATCCAGCAGGCGCGTAGACCTTTTAGGAAATCGCTCTAGTTCGGACCTTCAGCGCGCCGTTCCGTCCGCGCGAGCTGCCGTAGATTTTCCCGCGTCACTTTTCACCAGCAACGGTTGCAGTTGTTCCACGATGAGTTGGGTGTACGCGCGCGCCGCCACCGCCCCGATGTGAATCCCGTCAAACGCAAAATATTCCAGGTGATTCATACTCGCGCCGCGCCAATCGACCAACACGGCATTGGGATAGCGGCGCACGGTGTCCGCGATGATGAGGTTGTTCGCTTCTTCCCAGCGGCGCGGTTCCTTCAAATTGAAGATGATGACGCGCGGCACGTCGACAAGCAGCTGCATCAATTCATCAAACTGCGCGGGATTAATATAGCCGTTGTTGCCGATGTGCACCACGACGAACTCGCCCAACTGTCCAGCCGCACGTTGTTGGCGCAAGATATCGATCGCTGCCGACATTTGCCGGCTGACCTTGGCATCCACGACAAGACCGGGCAGCACACGCTGCATCTCGCGGGCCGCGCCCAACATCACCGAATCGCCTACGGCAAAGCCAGGAATGGGCGGCAGCGGAGGCGGCAACGTCTGAGTTGGTACGCGCGTACGAGTGGGTGTCCGCGTGTTCGTCGGCGCGCGGGTGATCGTCGGCGTGCGGGTATTCGTGGGGGTACGTGTCACGGTCGGGGTGCGCGTGGACGTGCCCGTGTTGGTGGGCGTCCGAGTGAACGTCGGCGTCCGCGTGATCGTCGGTGTGCGAGTGATCGTCGCCGTGCGGGTTTCGGTAGGAGTACGCGTTATAGTCGGCGTGCGAGTCACCGCCACGACAGCCGTCGAGACAGACTGCGCGATTGGAAGAGGCACCAACAGCGCCGCGCCGATCGCCAGACCCGCACCCAACAGCATCAACCAACTTGTCACACGCCTCATCTTTCAACCATGTCCCTGTTTCGACTCACCACGACTCCGCGACGGAATTTTACCCGATTGATTCACATTGCGATAGGGCAGTTGAAGAAAGCCGGTTTCTTTGTTATAATCTTGCCACGCTACCCAGTGGCGCGCCACGCTACCTGGTGGCGCGCTCGCACGGAGAGGTGCCAGAGTGGTTGAANNCTCGAAAACCGTTGTGGCTCTTTGGGTCACCCTGGGTTCGAATCCCAGCCTCTCCGCCAGAAAAAGGGCAAGTCAATGACTTGTCCTTTTTATTTGCCTGACAGAAACCAGGTTTCTCCAATCTGGACGGAATCGAATATCCGTCGTGGAGAACCCCGGTTTCTTTATATGTGAGATTCGTGTACACTTTCTGCAGGAGGAGAAAAGCATGTCCCCACTCGATCAGTTCCGCGCCCAGAAAGATGATTTCTTTCAACACGATTGGCAGTCGCCTTTGACAACCGATCAGCGGGTAGGCTTCAGCGGCCTGAAGTATTACCCGGAAAATCCCGCGCTGCGCCTCTCAATTCCGATCGAAGAATATCCCGACAAAGAAAGCGTAACGATGATTACCAGCACCGGCAGCGCGCGCGAGTATGTGAAGGTCGGTCACTTCTCGTTTGAAGTGAACGGCGAGGTTGCCACACTGCAAATCTATCAAGACTCGGAAGCGGGTTACTTCTTCCTGCCCTTCGTCGATGCCACCGCGCCAGACGAAACCTACGGCGCGGGCCGCTATCTCGATCTTGAACCGATCGAAGGTGGTGAATTCCTGATCGACTTCAACTATGCTTACAATCCGTATTGCGCGTACAACGAGCTTTATGAGGTAAATCCCAATGCCGTTCAGCGTTGGTCGTGCCCCCTGTCCCCTCGGGAGAACTATCTGAAGGTTCGGATTGAGGCTGGAGAGAAGAAGTATTATGAGGATCATTAACATCCTCACCCTCGCCCTCGCGCTGGGCAAACGCCTCTAACCCAGGCAGCGACAGTTCGATCTCAATCTCGTTGTGTTCGTCAATCCAGATACGGCTGCAGGCGGCCCGGATGAGGATGATCTTTTCCTCATCAGTCAGGTCCTTCATTTTACCCGCCATTTTCTTGGCGACTGGCTCGACATAGGCTAACAATTGCAAGGCTTCTTTGACCCGCTCATTCTTCAAAGTCAGTTTAGCCTGCTCCTCAAGCAGCGTATCTTTCTCGTCTTGTAAGCGCGTAGCTATACTTCACACGGGCATAAATTGCGCTTTTTCAAACAGTTGGAATTTT
>PMCF01000258.1 GCA_003154115.1 Anaerolineae bacterium | reverse complement strand
ACCGGATCGATATCGACCAGCACCGGCGTCGCGCCCGCCAACTCGATCGCGGCGACCGTGGCGACCGCGGTGTGCGACACCGTGATCACTTCAGCGCCCGCTCCGATGTGACAGGCGCGCAGCGCCAGATGCAGCGCCTCGGTGCCAGACCCCACCCCCACCGCGTGCGACACGCCCAGATACGCGGCGAACTCCTGCTCAAACGCTTGCGTCTGCGGGCCTAAGATGTAGCGATTGCCGTCGAGGACGGCGGCAATCGCTGCATTGATCTCGGCCTGGTGGCTCAGGTATTGAGCGGCGGGATTGGCGGCAGGAATGGCGGCCATTCTGGCCGGCGCCATTTACGGCAGATCCCTGACGATGATATTGTCGGAGAAGAATTCGAACGGACTGCCGCCCTCGCCGTTGGTGTCACGCACGTCGATGTACAGGCCAAAGCGGCGGCGGGTATCACCCCAATTTGTGTCGTACCAGTTGCCTGAGCCAAGTAACTGGCCGTTGAGGTAGAACGATAGGACACTTCCTTGCTGCACGACTTTTAAGTTGTGCCACTGACCCTGGTTGATGGAGACGGGTAGGGTTGTCGCCGTCATCAGTCCCGCGCGCGTGCCATTGACCACGCGCAAGAATTGCCACTTGGCTACTTTGGTATTTGTCGTAGTATCCATACGCATTTCCAGCAGGTAATAGTTCACCGACGGGTCCATCGGCGGATCGCCGCCACCCGGGAAGGTGCCAGACGTGGCATCGAAGACCAGGCCGTAACGGGCGTCCAGCTGCCCCTTGTACACATAGACATCGGCGCTGTATTCGAAATTGGTGGCCGTAGACAGGCTGGTGCTGCTTTGCCGCGGCCCTGCGCCGCCCGCGCCGTTGATGCCTTGCAGCCATAGGTCAAACGCCGGCTGCGGGTTGCCATACTGGCTGACCAGGGCTTGATAGTAACTACAATTGGTGCCACAACTCGTCGTCTTATCCCCGCCCCAACGGTTGAAGTCGGGGTTATTCCCGGAGGTTTCGCTGGTGAACGTGTACAGATACTTGTAGGACCCCGGCGTCGGTGTGGGCGTCCAGATGGGCGTGGGCGTGGGCGTGGGCGTATCTGTGGCGGGCGGATAGCCGTTCATCACTAGCGGGACATAGGTCTTGCCTAGCGGTACGCCGCGCAAGAAGACATCGTGCACGAACATGCCGCGTCCATTCGGCAGTGCGGCGTCGCTCTTGAGGTAAATCGCAATCCATATCGCGGGTTGCCGCACGATGTAGGGACTGAGATTCAGGGTGACCGTGCGCGTGGTGGCCAGGGTCGGATCGGAGATGCTCTCATTACTGGCCGCCGTGAAGTTGCTCCCGTCGGTGGAGACCGCCACTCCGACAGAATCGCCGGGGGCGGTATCCAGCCAGTACGTCATGGTGAGGACAGCCTGGCCGTAGTCGCTCAGATTGAGCGGGCCGTAGACCAGCAGCGCTTCCATGCCATTGGTATAGGTATCGGTGGCTGGAAACAATCTATCGTAACCGGAAGGATTCGTACCGGCCGCCCAGACCGTATCCGTAAACGGCTGGGTGCCGGCATATTTCCACGTGAACCCAATGGTGGCATCCTTGCCGACGAGTTGATGCCAGCCCACCTGGCCCAGATCGGTGACCGGTTGATAGCCGCTGTTGAATATTTGTGACATGATGACCGGCGCATTCAACGGCGGCAAGAGGGTCTCCGGGCCTTCCTGGGCCCGATCGGTTTGGGCCAGCTTGAAGGGCGGCTTCAACGTGTGCGCTTCTTGCGCGGACACTTGTTGAATTACCAGGGCGCTGATCAAGATCAGCCCCACGACAATGATCGCCAGCGGAACGACGCGGCGCCGCGGCTGCTGCAACAGTGAAACCTTAAACATACTTCCTCCTAGTTCAAAATGATGTAGTAACGGCTTTAGCCGTTCTGGCCCACGGTACAGCTAGAGATACTGCGACAGATAACGGCGGTAGAACTCGAGCGAACGCTTCAGCCCTTCGGCCAAAGAGACTTGAGGCGTCCAGCCCAGTTCGCGCCGGATCTTACTGAAGTCGGCGTAGTAATCGCCGATGTCGATCGCCTTGCGATCGGGTGGAAACGGAATGAGGCGGTATTCACCTTCTCCCGCCGTCTTGACCACCCGCTGCGCCAGTTCGATCAAGCTGATCGGCAGTTCGGGACTGCCCAGATTATAGACCTGTCCGGCAGCGCGCGGATCGAGCGCGGTGATCAGCAGCGCCTCCACCACATCGTCCACGTAATTGAAATCGCGCAGCTGCTGGCCGTCGCCGTAGACCAGAATCGGTTCACCGGACAGCACTTGTTTCAGCCAGATGCCCAGAAACGTCTGGCGTGCGTCCTTCACGCGCATGCGCGGGCCGTAAGTGTTGGTCAGGCGCAGACTGGTGGCGGGTATCCCGTAGACGTTATGATAGAGGATGTGATACCACTCGCCCGCCATCTTGTTGATGCCGTTCACATCGGTGGGATGCAACGCGTGCCGTTCGTCCACCGGCAGATAATCGGGCTTGCCGTAGAACTGGCGCGTGCTGGCGTAGACGATCTTGATGCCCGGGTTATGCTTGCGGCACGCTTCCAGAATCGAGAGCTGGCTGCGGACGTTGATGTCCAGATCGGTATACGGATCGCGCATGGAATCGAGGTGGCTGGTCTGACCCGCTAAGTTGAACAAGATGTCCTGCCCGCGCACCAGATAATCCATGCTGTGCTCGTCGCGTACATCGGCGATGTTGACGACGAGCCGATCTTGATAGCCGTCGATGTTGAACAGGTTGCCGCCATATTCTGGAATGAGCGAATCGACCAGCACCACGTGCGCCCCGGCGTCGGCCAGGCGGCGGGCCAGCGCACTGCCGATGAAGCCCAGGCCGCCCGTGATGAGAATGTGTTTGCCCTGGAAAGCGACGTCGTTGGAAGAAGTGGAGATGTCGGTCATGGAATAATCCCCATCGGTTGGTGGGATGATTAGATCGGTTCCCGATATGATTTGCGTCGTGCTCCCGCTCGCTCTGCGTAGCTATACTGTGCGCGGGCATAAACTGCGCTTTTTGATCCGCGAACACGTGCGGTGCACGAAGTCCCCATCTTCTGGGGGAATGCTCCCGTCTCCGCGAATTTTCACGAATAATTCGCGGACATTCGCGNNATCAGATTTTTCCGCAATCTGTGACCATTCGCAGTATATATCCAACGGACACTTGCACTCCGCCCGGCGCGCCTCCGCCACAACATGGCGGACAAGGCGTGCGTGCCGTGCGGTGCGTACCCACGCGCAGCAGACGGCGGCGTTAACTAGTTAGGAATTCGCTCTATAGCGCATTCCACTTTGATTTACGGCTCGGTCATTCCCGCGAAGGCGGGAATCCAGAATGCCCATCAGCCTGGATGCCCGACGAAAACACTCGGGCATGACGACGTGGCGTGATACCATAAACCAACCTGGAATTCACTCTATAGCGCATTCCACTTTGATTTACGGCTCCGTCATTCCCGCGAAGACGGGAATCCAGAATGCCCATCAGCCTGGATGCCTGACGGAAACACTCGGGCATGACGACGTGGCGTGATGCCATAAACCAACCTGAAATTCGCTCTAGGGTACTTGATAGATGTCGATCTGCGGGCCGGCCAAACACAGCGTCCACAAATCAATCGCCGGGCCGTACAGCTGATCGAAGATGAAAGTCGGTTCGCCGCCATCGCAGCGCGGGCTAAAGGTCTGGACGCGCTTAAAGACGCGCGGCAGCTGCGCGTAAAATTGCTGACGGCGTTCCTCGTCGTGCGGATCGGCGACGGGAATGTCTCGCACGAAACTGGACGCAATTATAAACTGAGTTCCGTCACTTTGGTATTGTTCAAGGGGGCGATCGGCCAGACCAAAGCCCCATACCCGATCGAGCCAGTAGTCGCGAGTCGATTCGGGCGGCGTCTCATAACCGTTGGACAGCGGCGGCGTATGATACGGCCACTCGATGGCGATGCGCGTCCCGGCGGCGAGGTTGCTTTCGATCCAGCGCTTGGCGATAGTGCGCGTGTCGGCTTGCGCGAGAAGCCAATCGAGCCGCAGTGAGTTGAGCAGATTGGGGATCAGCACTGCCAGGATCACCACCACCCCGATCGGTAGTGCTGGCTTTAGCCTGCCCAGCGCGGCGCGGCGGATCAGCGCGGGCAGCACATTCCAGCCGGCCTCAGCCATCAGCACGACGGTGAAGGGCAGCATCGGCAGCAGGTAACGACCGAAGTGCCCCTGCGATAGACTCAACGTGATAAAGTAGAGCACGGGAAACGCGCCGAGAATCAAGCCCTCTGCTTTCCGGCGAACGATGACGGCGATCAATCCGATGCCTGTTAAGATCAGCGCGACGAGGCCGGTACTCCACAGCAGCGTGTCCAGGTAGAACAGCGCGCTGTTATCCGGCACAATGCGCCAACCCTCAAAACCTTCGCCCACGCGAATGGAAAGAAATGAGATGTCTTTGATGAACGCGGCGGGATTGATCAGAATGTTGGGATAGCCGATCACAAAACCGGCGATCAGCCCGAGGACACTCAGCGCGATCAAGCCCACTCGCCGCCGCCACGCGATCTTCTGCAAGAGGACGGCCAATAGAATCGAAACGAAGACTATGGCGGAGGTGTACTTCGCGCCGGTGGCCAGGCCGGCGGCGATCCCGGCCCACACGACATCACTCGCTTTATGCGTTTGATAAGCACGCACCGCCAGCCAGCCTGCCATGGCCGTAAACAAAGTCGTCAGAGTATCCGGCACGCCGAAGTGCGAATCGCGCACGTGGAAGAACAGCACGGTCATGATCGCGGCCGCCACCAGCCCCGTCATGACTTCGCGGTTCGTAGTAACGGCTTTAGCCGTCATGACTTTGCGATAACGGCGAGCCAGCAGAAAAACGATCGGGATGGTGAGCGCGCCCAGCAGTGCACTGATCAACCGCGCCGACAAGAGATAAGGCCACGGGTTCGTATCGCGCAGCGCGCCAAAGTCGGCGTTGGATAACTGGGGGAAGGCTGCCACCTGCATCGACTTCTGCCCGATGAGCAGCAAACCCAGATACAAGCTTGGCCCGTGGGATTGATCGGGCAGATCGAACTGGCCTTCACCCATCGACCAGGCATACGGATAGTAGAAGTGTTCGTCGATATGATATTCGTACGGCAAGCCGAAGCCCACGCCCCACACGCGCAGCAGCAGCGCAGCGGCGGTCAACGCCAGTACGAAAAAAATCAATTTGCGTCGCATCATCATTCATCAAATCAAGATTATAACGAAAGCCATTCTAACATGAAATAATCCCCATCGGTTGGTGGGATGGAATAATCGTATCTACTCAGCCGTCGCGCGGCGCTGTCATTCCCGCATGCTTTCGCTCATGCGTGCCGCCAAGCCCCACTGGGGCTTGGGTACGGCATAGCGGGAATCCAGAGGGCATGTCAGCAGTGAATCTGGATGCCCGATGGAAGCACTCGGGCATGACGGCTGAGCAGTAACAAATAATCCCCATTGGTTGGTGCGCATAGCGTGAGAGTATAACGCAAAAGTGTTGGTGACTTGTGGGATATGCTCCTGCTGGATGGCACATCCAGCGCGAGCGTGACCCTGAAATAATCCCCATTGGTTGGTGCGCGTAGCGTGAGAGTATAACGCAAAAGTGTTGGTGACCTTTGGAGTACGCTCCTGCTCCGCTGCGCGTGGTCACATCCAGCGTAAGCATGGCCGGGCAGCACGCGTGCCCAACAGTTTTGCTGTATACCCGTAGCGTGAAATACTTTCCATCGCCGGTGAGGGATGGTTTGCCAAGCACGCAACCTTCTGAATACCTGTGCCAAGCAGTGGCAGGCAGTCAGGTTCAGGCGTATACTTATATTCACTATCCTCGTTCTGGTCTAACGACCCCAACGATTTCTATGTGACGTGATATGCCTCGGCATGTGCGGTGGTTGTGGCTGTTGATGATTGCGGTCACGGTATTGTTTGTCTTGGGAGTCTGGACGGACGCGATTCCCTTGTTGCGCGGCCCTGATGAATGGCGTTGGGCGCTGCATGTCCTGACTCTGCCTGTCTGGCGGATGTTGCTGCCTCTGGTCTTTTTAGCGCTGTATGCACTGGCTGCGGCTCGCTGGATTGTCTCTTTCCCGATCGATGCCACTCAGCCCAAGCGGCGTGTCGAGCGCAGCTTCCTCATCTTCCTCACCATTGCTGCGCCGCTCATTCAATTTGTGCTGGCGTCAGCCATCTGGCATGTGCCGTTGTTTGAATTCTTCACCGATACCACCTCGCCATCGGTTACCGGATTCTATAGCGTGGCCGTCACCACGCCTGATTTACCCGCTCATCTGTCGAACTATTCTGAGTTCATGTTGACTTTGCCGATCCATCCTCAGACTCATCCGCCGGGGCTGGTCGTGTTGCACTGGTTGGTCTGGCAAGGCTTTGCCGCCGTGCCTGATCTCGCCAGAAATGTGGCGATGCCGTTGCGCACGTTGCAGTGCCAAAATACGGCGCTGATGACGCTTGACAATGCCCAACTGGCCAGCGCCGTCATCGGTATGATGGTTCCGATCATTGGCGGTCTCACGGTCTGGCCGCTCTATGCGTTGGGGCGTCGGCTCATCGGCGCACGGCAAGCTGCGCTCGCTGCGGCGATTTTCCCGCTGCTGCCTATGTTTGTCATGTGGCCGGCTCAATGGGATCAGATGTTCCCGTTGTTGCTGGTGACTGGACTGTACTTCATCCACACCGGCCTGGAAGCGCGATCGGTTTGGCGCTTCATTCTGGCGGGCGTCGTTTTGTCGTGCGCCACTTTCTTGAGTGTGGGCAATTTGATCATGGTCGCCATCGCCATGGTGTATGTGATCGCCTGGTGGCTTATCCAAACGCCGTGGCGTCAACTGCTCAGCCGTGAGACGGTGTGGCGCTGGGCGAGAGAATTTCTGGCGTTTGCGGCGGGCTGTACCTCGATCTGGCTAATCTATGTGGTGGCTTTTCATGTGCCGCTGGCCGACTTGTTGAATGTTGGGAAACGGTTGCTGCTGGAGCGTACCCGCTGCCCCATGTGCCCTTCAACCAATCGGACGTACGGCGTGTGGGTGATCTGGAACGTCGTCGATTTTGCTTTCTTTCTGACTCTGCCCATCACCATGCTTCTGTTAATACGGCTGCCAGCCTTACTCAGGAAGTCATATCTGGCGATCAGATGGAAGCAGCCTACGGCGTGGGTGCCGTTGCTGCTGGCGGCCTTGTCCATTTTTGTGGCCTTGGATCTGGCTGGAATTTCGCGCGGCGAGGTCTCGCGCATCTGGGCGTATTTTGGCCCGCTGTTTCTCTTGCTGGCGTTAGCGCCCGTGAAGACGATCTGGCCGTTAAAACGCGCCGGACTCGTGGTGTTGATCGGGCTCATCGGGCTGCAAGTCTTCTCTATGAATACCCGCTGGGATACCTATCCGAGTTTCATGGATGAACCGCCCTCACGCGTGGCTGATTTTGCCCAGCCGCAGCCGCAAATCGAAGCGAGTGTCGACTTCGGGCGACACATCCGGCTTGTCGGAGCCGATGTGGATGGGGCTTCAAATAGGGTTAGCCTTAATCTTTACTGGGAAGCCTTGAAGCAACCGCACCATGCTTACACCGTCTTTGTCCATGTGTTGGATGCCCAGGGCAATCTGATCGCACAACAAGACAACATGCCGGTTCACGATCAACTGCCTACCTCGTGTTGGCAGCCCGACGAACAGGTGGCCGATCCGTACACCGTTATCTTGCCTGCTCACGGGCCTCGCCCGGCTTCGATCGAGATCGGATTGTATCGGCTGGACACGGGCAAGCGGCTCACACGCCGTGATGGCGCGGGTACCACGTGGTCGATTCCGTTGTTACCCTCATGATGAAGCGAGACGACGTGTGAACCTTCAGCGATCACATCTCGCTCGTTGGATGAGCAACCACGGATTGCAATTGGCTGCTGTGTTGCTCTTCGCGGCCTTGCTGCGCTTCGTCAATCTCTCCACCGTGCCACAGGGCATCTTTCACGATGAAGCCTGGTCGGGCGCAAAAGCGTGGAACATTCTTACCGGCACAGCTCCTGCACAGATTTACTTCCCCGAAAACAACGGCATGGACGCCCTGCATGTCTATCTCATCGCGTTGTTGTTCCAGATCACCGGCCCGTTGGCGTTGGGCAGCCGTCTCGTCTCGGCGTTGATGGGCACCCTCACGGTACTCGCTACGTATTGGCTGGCCTGGGAATTACCGGCTAGCGCGGACTCTTCGCCCAATGATCGTAAACGACACACGGCCGCAATCATCGCCGCTTTGGTTTATAGCGTCATGCTCACGGCCATCGCCACCGCCCGATCGGGTTGGCACTCTCCCTCGTTTGCGTTGTTGGCGATGGTGTGTCTCGCCGCGTTGGCACGCGGTCGGCGCCTGGGACGCGTTCGCTGGTTTATCCTGGCGGGTGTAGCGGTGGGAGTGGCACAGTACACCTATCCTTCGGCGCGCCTGTTGCCAGTGTGGCTGATCGTGATTGCCTTGTTAGATCTGGCGCTTCAGCGTGGCCTGCGTCGCACCGTGTTCATTCATTACGCGTTGGCCGCGTTAGCCGCCGTCGTCGTCTTCCTGCCGTTAGGCGTGTACTTCCTTCAGAATCCGCAGTGGTTATTCGGGCGTGCAGAACAGACCAGTGCCGCGATCGATCTGGGGCAGAATATCGTGAAGACGGTGTTGGGCTTCGTGGTGCAAGGCAGCGCCGAGAATCTGCACAATCTGCCGGGGCGGCCGCTGCTCGATCCGGTGTTGGGATTCTTCTTCGTGGTCGGACTGATCGTGTGTATGATCAAACATCGTGCCGCCCATGTGATCTTGTTGAGCGGCGTGGTAATTCTATCACTGGCGGTCGTGTTAACCGAAGCGGCTCCGTTGACGCGTCGTTGGACCGCGGTCTTCCCTTTGGTGGCCATCCTCGTCGCGATTGGATTGGTGGCCATCATGAGTTGGATCACCGATCGAAGGCCGACACGTCGAGGACGTACGCTGGCGGTTGTACTGGCGAGCGTGGCACTCTTTATCGGGGCAGGGTGGTCGCTGGCCGATTACTTCGGCCCCTATGCGGCGAATCCGCAGCTCTTCTGGGAATACGACAGCGGCATCACGCAGGTAGCCGATCACATGCGCGGCCAACCCGACAAGAAATTTTTCTTGACGCCCTACGATCGTTTCTATGAAGTGGTGCTGCTCACGTTAGCCGAACAACCCCGCGAGCCGATCCAAAGCTACAACGGTATGGCCTGTGCGCTGTTTCCCGCTAAGACCGATCGTGTGACCGAATGGTTGGTGATCAACGAGAAAGATCAGCGAACGCTGCCGCTGTTGAAACAGATCTATCCGGCCGGCCAGATCGTGTGGCGGCTCGATTCGCCGGTGGGGGCGTATGCGCGGGCGTGGCAAGTACCTGCGGGAGAGACGGCGCGCTTCCAACTCGATCGTGCGGTGGCGGCGAACTTTGGGGATCACGCCCAGCTCATTGGAATGGAGCTGCCCGCCGAGGCGAAACCCGGCGCTACCGTGAAACTGCGCCTGGCGTTCGAGAATCGGCAGGTACTCGATCAGCTCTACAAGGTTTTTGTGCATCTGCGCGGCCCGGCGAATGCCGTGGTGGCGCAAGCCGATCGTGTGTTGTGTGACACGACATTGAACGAAGCGGACTGGCGTCCCGGCGATATTCTAGTGGACGACTACGAATTAGCCCTTCCTGCAGAAACTCCTCCCGGCGATTATCCGGTGGTGATTGGGTTGTATCAAGACGCTACGGGCGCGCGCCTGCCCGTGGTCACGGCGGATGTGGCGCACGATGGGGATAGTGTGACGATCGGGACGTTGCGCGTCCGCTAAATCCGATCGATTGTTGAAACAAAACGACCCGGTCATTTCGGCCGGGTCGTTTCATATTACTCGGGCTTGGCCTCATCGATGTGAGGCGCACGACTGGAGTCGAGGCTTTAGCCGGAGATGTGGCGGTCAATTGACCCGGCTAAAGCCTCGATTCCTGAATTTGCCAACGTCCAGTTTCTTATTACTCGGGCTTGGCCTCATCGACGTGAGGCGCAGCGGGTGTGGGCGATTTGAGATGTTCCTTGCGCACCACCAACCGCCACCACCAGCCCAACAAAGCGATGAGGGTTTTGCCCACGCGCCGGAAGTTGAAGAACTGCGATTCCCCGTATTGCCGATACCAGTGATGCACCGGGACTTCGACGATGTGATAGCCGGCATCTTGAATTTTCTTCACGAGCTCAAACGTGATCGTGCCGGTGGTTGATTCCAGCGTGATGTGATCGAAGATGGTGCGGCGCATCAGGCGGAAGTCACAGTCCACATCGCGGATCACCAGGCCAAAGACGAGCTTGACGAAGTATTGATAGGCCAGACCGATGACCACACGATGCCACGGATCGTGCCGCTTGATCTTGTAACCGTTGACCATATCAACATTATCGGTCACGGCCTCGGCCAGCAGCGTCAGTTCGCGAGCATCATACTGCGCGTCGCCATCGGTGTAGAAGACCCAGTCTTTGCGCGCTGACGCAAAACCGCCGCGCAGCACGCCGCCATAGCCGCTGGGTTGGGTGCGATGCATGACGCGTAAATGATCGGGATACAGGCGTGCCATCTCGTCCAGCACCAGCGCGGAATCGTCCTGGCTGCCATCGTTGATCACCACCACTTCGTAATCGTCGGTGATGTAGGGCAGGGTATACAGGGCGCGCAGAATCATCGTGGGGATAGTGCCCGCGTCGTTATAGCAGGGATAGAAAACCGTTACACTCGAAAGTTTCATGAAATCATCCCCATCTTTCGCCTCGTCGTACCCGGCGCTTCGCACAGGACACGGCGTGGTGGGATGGGCCTCAGGCATCTTGGCACCGCCGGGCCAGGGCCACCACTGTCAAACCAAAGGGCAAGCCGACCGTGCTGACGAGCGGCGCTTCTGCGCTCAGAATGGAGCGGAGCACACCGTTCATGGGACCCGGGTCAAGCGTTAAGTCTGAGCCGGTCTGGTGGGGCGAGAAGAGCCGCTCGCTCAACCGTTTAGCGACGGCGACGGGAAAGAGAAACATATTCGCATAGCTCAAACGCACGGGAGTCAATCCACTCCGTTTGAGTTTAGCTTTGATCTCACCCCGCGTATAGCGGTGGGAGATGTGCGTCGCCACATCGTGTTTGCCACGGAGCCAATGATAGGCGGGCAACCGCAGCAACACGAGTCCACCCGGCTTAAGAATGCGCCCGAATTCCAGCAGAGCCTGCTCATCATCGACACCTATTTCACAGATCACGTCGAACGAGACGATCAGATCAAAGAGATTGCTGACAAACGGAATCTCTAACACCGAAGCCTGGACCAACCGCGTGTGTGCGCGCTTTTGCGAAAAGCGCAGGGCCTCGGCCGAAAAGTCGAACCCCGTCACTGTGCCATACGGATAGAGGTATTTCATCACCGCGCCGGTACCGCAGCCGGCGTCTAGTATTTTTAACGCCGATCGGTCGCGCGGCAGATAGTGCTCAAGCACCCGGCAGGTGATCTGTTCCATGCCGAGGTACCACCAATGGTGGTCCTCGACCTGGTACATCACTTCATATTCTTCGAGATTCATGCGCGTCAGCGTTGATAAACTTGAATGTTGTCGAAATCGACTTGCATCTCATACCCGGCCGGTGGGTTTTGAGTGGCATTGTTATCCCACGAGAAGATGAAGACGCCATACTTGCCGTTGACCGAGCCGGTATACGTGGCGTCATTCGCCGTAATGAGCAAGTTCCCATCCAGCCAGACTTGAATGGTGCCACTGGCGAGCCGTTGGATATGAACCGTGTCAAAGCCCCCCGCACCGCCAATGAAGTTGCTCGGCAAGGAACTGCTTCCTAGCTTATGGCAGGAATTGTTGCCGCCGCTTGAACTACCATCACAACGGTCCAACCTGATCGCAATGGGTTTCGTCGCATCGATGTTGTAGAAATAGACTCGATAGTATGTTTTGTTGTAAGCAAACTGCGACGGATTGGTCCCAAAAGTGTCACTACTGGCATTGAAGATGATGCCATACCAGTCGCCCAGATCGTCAGATGGGCACCCATACAGGACACAACCCGCGTCACGTGGATAGATTACCCATGGCGAAATGTCAACATAGAGATCATAGTTGTCGGGCGTAATGTCATTGGGTGATGAAGCGATAAAACTGTAAAATCCATTCGTGTACAGGCGCAAGCTGTTGGTTGGATTACCGTGTGCGGCGGTATAGTGCGGACATTGCTCTGGTGACTGCCCTGGTATACACTGTCCATACTTGGTAGCCCCGGGGTTGTTATAGACTCCGCCCCATTGAGCCAAATCCGTAGTATTACCTGGATCAAACGTATAGCCATAGAGCGGCGGAATGGGCGTCGGAGTGGGCATCGCGTAATTATTCGCAACGTACGCCAGGTAGGTATACTTCAACGGTTCCCCGGTGAGTCGCACGTTGCGGATGAACGCGCCCAGCCCCTGTGGGTTGGTGTGGCTGTTGAAGGCGAAAGCCAGATACACTGCTTGATTCGAGGGGTTAGATCGGAACGAATAAGTGTTGCTGATCCACTCGCCCAGTTGGCCGCTTTGCGTACTGCCGTAGAAGTTTTGCCCGTCAGGTGACATGGCCCACATCAAAGTATCACCAGTTTGCGAATCCAGATAGGCTTCAAAACTGAGATGTGCGTATGAATAGCGGCTTAAATCGAATGGGCCGTAGAGGAGCCAGGTGTCCTGTCCCGCCGGATATGTGCTGACGCCGGGCGTCAACACTTGCGTGGCGGTAAATAAGCGCGCGGCGCTCCACACACTATTGGTGAACGTGACCGCGCCGGAAACGCCGACCTTGCCCCAGTAGTAGCCCGCTGCGTCGTCCGCGTTGACCGCGACACGCCATTGCGGAGTAGTTCCTACTAGACTGGTGGTGGCCGTAAATGCCGCTCCGAAAGTTTCAGTCATCAACACGGTGCTGCCGGGCAGCACAACAGTGTCATCCGCCTGAGCGGGTTGCGCGGTCTGAACGAAGTTGAAGGGTGGCCTCAACTCGTGTGAAGCTGGCCGCGCGCTGACGGCTTGCCCGGCCAGTGCGATCAACGCTAAATTGATGCAGACGAACGCTAACGCAATCCACAACGCTTTCGGGTTTTTCATGGTCTTTCACCTGTTTGAAATATGCGAGGTAGAAGGTCGCCACGCTGAATTCATGATTCAGTGTGACCACGCGCCCCTCGGATTGATGTGCTGGCATGACGACAAAACGATCGATGCTGTTCTATCGATCGTAAGGGGAGGCTAAGCTTGGTCGGATTGCTCCTCATCGGGTTGCTCCGGTTGGATAATCGCTTCGGGCGGACTCAATAACTCGATCAGCTGATCGTGCGCCTCGGCGCTCAACGTTCCGCTCTTGCCTGGCCCGCGCAGCCAGTCCTTGAGCTTCTTGTAGTGAATAGCGGGCACCGGCGATCCCGAGGCGTCCACTTCGGCCGTCGGATTTCCAAACAAGATGACAGGCTGAATGGGTATCTCCACCCCGGGCAGTTTTTTCGCCACGTAACGCCGCAGTGTATCGGCATCAATCTCCGCTTCTTTGGTTGGATTGCCCAGACTATCACTGGCTAACCACAGAAAGAAAGCGCGGAAGCCTTGCGAATTCTTCCACTTGCCATTCTGATAACGAATAGGCCCACGTTGCATTTTAACCGTAAATACCCAGCACGCCGACGGGGTTACCAGGACATTGCTGGCCGGGCAGGTATACTGAAACAAGTTGTAGCGATCGTCAAACCCTTTGAGCGACTTAGCCAAAACCTGATCGGGCCGCTCGGGCCGCGCGAAACGATTGGCATAGTATAGCCCTACTTGCGATAGGACGAAGCCGCCAATCAGCGCGAGGAACGATAAGGCCAGCCCTTCGGGGCCGGCCGACCACGTAATAATCAGACCCACCAACAGCACGCCCATGCCGGCAAAGCTGGCATAGCGACCGAGTTTAGCGCGGCTCTGAATATATTTTTCGTTGCAGTAGACTTGCATATGAAATAATCCCCGTCTTTTGGTGGNNTTTGGTGGGATGAAATAATCCCCGTCCTTGCCCATTTCCCCGCCTGTGGCGGAGTGGGCCGCCTGGCGTGGTGGGAGGGTTAGTGATTTCCGTTAATATATTTCGCCAGCACTAGGCAGGCATTGTTGCCGCCCAGTCCAAACGAGTTAGAGAGCACGACGTTGACATCCGCGCGGCGCGACGTATTGGGCACGTAGTCCAGATCGCAGGCCGGATCGGGTGTGTCGTAGTTGATGGTCGCGTGAATCGTGCCGGTCTCGATGGTCTTCGTACACGCAATCGCTTCCAGCGCGCCGGCCGCGCCCATCGAGTGACCGATCATCGATTTGGTGGAGCTGATCGGGATGTTGTAGGCCTGCTCGCCAAACACCGTCTTGATCGCCAGGGTCTCGGTCGCATCGTTGAGGGGCGTCGAAGTGCCGTGCGCGTTGATGTAACTCACGGCCGTGACATCGACCCCGGCGTCACGCAAGGCGCGCTTCATGGCGCGCACCGCCCCCGCGCCTTTCGGATCCGGCGCGGCCACGTGATACGCATCAGCCGAGGACGCACCGCCCAGCACTTCCGCATAGATGCGTGCACCGCGCGTGCGGGCATGCTCCAGGTTTTCCAGCACCACCAACCCCGCTCCTTCGCTCAGAATGAATCCATCACGGTCTTTGTCAAAGGGCCGGCTGGCGCGCTCGGGTTCGTCGTTGCGCGTGGACAAGGCGCGCATCGCGCAGAATCCGGCAATGCCATAGCGATGGATTGATCCCTCCACGCCGCCGCAGATCATCACCTGGGCATGACCGCGGCGAATGTATTCTGAGGCCTCAACAATTCCTTGCGTACCGGCCGCACAGGCATTGATCGGCGTGCCGATGGGGCCTTTAGCCTGGGCCATGAGGCTGACGTGGAAGGCGGGCATGCTCGTCAGTGCGGAAGAGAGCGCAAAGGGGCTGACCCCGCGCCAGCCTTTCTTCGCAAAGGCCTGCATTTCTTCATCCGCCTTATCAAACGGGCCATAAGCTGTACCGATGTACACGCCCGCTTCTTCTTGCACATCTTCGGGCAATACCGAGTCAAAGCCCGCGTCAGCCAGCGCCTCACAAGCGGCGGCGACGGCCATTTGGGTGGCGCGTCCCATGCGGCGCGCTTCTTTGAAATTGATCCATTTCGTCGGATCGAAGCCTTTGACTTCGCCGGCGATCTTGGTGGGCATATCCTCCGGATCGAATTGCGTGATCGGGCCAATGCCCGATCGGCCGGCCACCAACCCTTCCCATAATTCGGTTACCGTTTGGCCCAGGGGCGACATAGCGCCCAGGCCGGTGATGACAACTCGTTGAGAATCAGGTCGCGTTTGCATGTGGACTACCCTATGGTGATAAAGTTGCAAAGCCGAACTTACGGTTGTGTTGCGCGTTGCCCCGCCTCGACCAGTCCGGCTTTGATGGCATCGACGATGCGGCCTTCGGCGGCGCGGATGGTCGAGCGGATAGCCCCGTAAATGGCTTTGGCATCCGATCGGCCGTGCGCAATTAATACAACCCCNNCAGGAATAACAACCCCGGTAACATCAAAATCAGGCCCGGGATCATAAGCACCAGCCCGAGCTTGTTTAACCAGCCGCTCGTGACGGTGGCTTTGATGTAGCTCAGTATGAAGGAGACCAGTCCTTCTGAGAGCTTGAGTATGACGTTGCCTGTAAATCCATCCGTGACGATGACGTCGGTGACGCCTTTGGGAATATCCTTGCCTTCGATGCTGCCGATAAAATTCAGGTTGCTGTTTTGCAGCAGCGGATACGTCGCCTTGACACGCTCGTTGCCTTTTTCCGGTTCTTCGCCATTCGACACAATGGCCACCCGTGGCTTGTCTAGGCCCAATGCGATCTTGGCATACAGGCTGCCCATCATGGCAAACTGCACCAGATTCTGCGGCGTAGGATCGGTGTTTGCACCGAGATCGATCAAAATGGCGGGCGTCTGGCTGGCCGGATAGATCGAGGCCAGCGCAGGGCGGTCGATGCCGCGAATACGCCCCACACCAAATAACGCGGCGGCCATCACCGCGCCGGAATTCCCGGCGGACATGAATGCGTCGGCTTGGCCTTCCTTCAACAGGCGCAGGCCCACACTCATGGAATTATCTTTCTTGGCGCGCACGGCGCTGACATGCTCGTCCATCTCAACCACTTCGCTGGCCTGAACGATCGAGATGGAAAGCCCGTCAGTTTTGTGACGGGCCAATTCGCGTTGAATCTCAGCCTGGCGTCCGACGAGGAGTATCTCGACTCCCAACTCGCGGGCCGCCATGACCGATCCTTCGACGACGACTCCTGGCGCGTGGTCGCCGCCCATCGCATCGACGACAATTTTCATGCGGAATTCACCTCATTCGCCTGTGACACAGCCGTGGCATTGTACCAGAAAATCTTCAGGCTATCAAAAAGCCGGGATTTTAGGGCTTGCCAAGAAATAAGTCCGCACTTTCGACGCTCCCGCCGGATTGCAAATCCGGCGATGGGGGCCTGGATGGTCACATCCAGCCTGGAGCAATCTGCGGAGTTGTTCTTTGACGGCTTCTTAGTTGAGTGAAAAGGGCGTGGTCTCGTCGAGGGAGAGTTGGCGGCTGGCTTGCACAATTTGCCAGGCGCGCAATTCGCGCTGAAAAACCGCCGACAGATCGGTGAGCAGTTGGCCGATCGAGAATGTGGTGAGCAGCCGTTGTTTTTCAATGCTATCGATCTGCAGCACGGAGGCGGCCACATTCGCTAACGCCGCCGGATCGCTGGGCAGCTCGACTTCCAACTTGCTGGTAGTCATCTCGGCCAGGATCTGCACATACCGATCGAGTTGGCGCTGCACCCGATCGACATCGGCGCTCCCGGCGGCAAACGGTTCCCACGGCCACAGCTCGATCTTGCCGGTGAGATAGGGCTTGTCGTGAAACGTCTCGGCGATGCGAAACCGCGCGTTGCCCACGCACAAGAGATTCATGCGTTCGTCGGCGGTATGTTCCACCTGCACGATGTGCGCTGTGGTGCCCACCTCATACGGTTCCGCTTGATCGCCGACCTCTTCGCCCAATCGGATCAGCACCACCCCAAAGGGCCGCCCGTGCTGAATGCATTCGCCGATCATCTGCTTGTAGCGCGGTTCAAAGATGTGCAGCGGCAGCAGTTGGCCGGGGAAGAGCACCGTATTCAAAGGAAAGAGCGCCAGAGTCTCCATAGCCTCATTGTACATGATTCGACGCGGCTCGCAACCAAGCGCCCCTGCTGGTAACTGCTCGGCCTCACCCCCAACCCCTCTCCTATCGACAACAGCCGTCGATTGGAGAGGGGCCGGGGGTGAGGCCGAGATGACTTTTTTCGCCAGCGATTGTATACTTCAAGCAGACCCGCAGCACCCATATGACAGGAGGATTGACCATGGGAACTGCCTATTCTGGACTGAAGCCCGACCTTAGTGGTATTCCCGTCGATGCGCCCGAGGCCGATCGGATGCGCGCCCTCATCGAGATGATCAGCGCTTACATTGACTATTTTCATGGTGGATCGGTCAAGATGGAAGCGTATGACGACGGCGTTTTGACGATCAGCATGGCCGGCGCGTGCAGCGGTTGCCCGCTCTCGGCTGAGACACTGCATGGCTGGGTGGAAGGCACGGTCAAACAGTTATTTCCTGATCTCAAAGAAGTCGTGGCCGTACCGCCCGTGGCGGTATAATTCATTGACAACTGAAGTGTTCTGGTTATAATACGCCTCGTTGCCCGCGTGGCGGAATTGGCATACGCAGCAGGTTGAGGGCCTGTGCCGCAAGGCGTGGAGGTTCGAGTCCTCTCGCGGGCACCTGAGCAGATGAATATGGCTGTACTGGAGCCCCGCATGGTGCGGGGCTTCCGTTTTGTATTACAATAGCACCACTTTATTGGCAGGCTAGGATATGGGAAGTCATGGTAAGCAATCAAACTGGATCGGCACGATCGGAGTAATGATCGTGTTTTTGTTGTTGAGCGGCTGTGCCAAGCAGGGTGCGGCCGCGGACACTCCAGCCCCCCGATCGGCTACGCGGCTGGCGACCAAGTCTGCTACGACCGTCGCTCAGGCCGCTGTGACAAAAGTTGCGCCGAGCATGGGTATGACGATCTTGCATACCGTGCAGCAGGGCGAAAATCTGTATCGCATCGCACGCAAGTACGGCACTTCGGTGCAGGCCATTCAACAGGCGAATGGCATTAGCGATTCGACGATGATCACGCTTGGCCAGAAACTGATCATTCCCAATCTGCAAGCGACTACTGAGCCTGAGCCGACCGATACGCCGGCGATTACCCCCACGCCGATCCCTGCATCGCCTACGGCCAGGGGCACCCCGATCGTCTATACGGCGACCCCCAAGGGCCCCACCGCGACGATCGATCCCCATGCGACGCCATCGCCGACCCC
Organism: Anaerolineae bacterium; assembly: GCA_003154115.1. GTDB lineage: Bacteria > Chloroflexota > Anaerolineae > Fen-1058 > Fen-1058 > Fen-1058. Next base: position 57,990 of record PMCF01000258.1, on the reverse strand, counting down.
GCCGCCGCCCGACAACGTGAACGGCATCCAGCTCGATCAGTTTGTCATCATGCCGCCTGCCGTGCAGGAGAGGGTGAAACAGATCTTCGCGAAGGGGCAAACGTTGGGTAGCAATCCGCGCCGCTTCACGCGCGTGGGTGACAGCATCATCGAACATCCACACTATATGGTGAAGTTCGATACACCGGATTACAATCTGGGGCAGTACGCGTACCTGCAAGACGTGTTGGATTACTATCATGGTTCGTATGGGCGTGATAGCTTAGCGGTGCGGCGCGGCTTGCACTCGTGGTCGTGGGCCAATCCGACCTGGGCCGACAAAGATCAATGTCTACCCGACGAAGGGCCAGTGGCCTGCGAGTATCGTGTCTTCAAGCCGAGTGTGTCGTTTATCGTGCTGGGGTCCAACGATGTGGGCGTGCCCGATTACTTTCGTAAGAGCATGGAAGAACTGGTGCAGTTCGCCATCGATCAGGGCGTGGTGCCCATCATCGTCACCAAGGCCGATCGGCACGAGGGCGACAGCAACATCAACAACATCATCTTGAAAGAAACGGCGGCCAAGTTCAATGTGCCGTTGTTGGACTTCGACGCCGTCGCCGGCACCATGCCCAATCGCGGCATCGATCCCACGGATGGCACCCACCTGGCGTTCTACTACGCGCACGATTATTCTGTGCCCGTCGCGTTTACCAAGGGCCACGCGGTTCACGATTTGACATCCGTCATCATGCTGGACAAGTTGTGGCGCGTGTTGGGGTTGAAGTCGTAAAACGTGAAACGTAAAGCGTAAAGAGGATGATACAGACCATGCCGAAGTTGCTGAAGTTAAAAACGATGGTGTCGGGGTTGATGGTGGTTTGTTTGTTGGCCGCGTGCGGCGGAGGCGGCACGCCAAGCAGCGCGCCGGCGACCACTGGCGGCGACGCTGCGAAGGCTGTGGAGGCGTATTTGACCGCCAAAGTCAAAGTCGATCAGGAAGGCGTGCGCAAGTTGCTATGTTCTGAGAAGGAAAAGGATTTTCAGACGGAAGCGACTACGTTCCTCGGCGTGACGGAGCCGAAGCTCGAGGGGATGAAGTGCGCACTGGCCGGTGACAACAAGGTGAAGTGCGAGGGCAAGATCACGGCGCAGTATGGCACGGAGACGAATGAGTTTCCGTTGGTCACCTATCGGGTCGTGCAGGAAGACGGCGAGTGGAAGTGGTGCGGGGAAACGAAGTAATTGTTGATTGCTGAATGCTGATTGTAGAATGCGGAATTTGAAGCGAGAATTTCTCATTGCGCTGGCGTTGTGCGTGATCATCATCTTGTTGATCATCGTCACGACGGACAGCGCCCCGCAGTGGATCTATCAGGGATTTTAGAGACCTCACAGGTTTGAAAAACCTGTGAGGTCTACATGATCATGACCTTCGACCTGCGTGCTATCCTCATCTTCGTCGTCGCGGCGTTTCTGTATGCCGGTCTATTGCCCAGACGTGTCCGCGCCTGGGCTTTACTTGTCGGCAGCGTCATCGCCATCTATTGGCTGCAGCCCAGCGTGCCGATTCGCTTCAGCACGTTTATCTTTCCCACGGCGACCTTGATCTTCACCGTGGCGATGTGGTGGTTCTCGCGCGATGCGCAGCATCCCGATCAGATCGCCTCGCTCAAAGAAGATCGCATCACCTTGATCGTGGTCGCCGCGATCGTGCTGCTGCTCTCACTGGAGCGGCTGCTGCCGTCCGATTGGCGCTTCATCTCGGCGGCGCGTCCGCCCGATCCGTTCGCCGTGTTGATCGCTTTGGCAGCAGCGTTTCTGATCGCCGCCACGATCGATCGGCTGGCTCGCCGGCGTAAGCGGTGGCGCGTGTTGACGGGTTGTATGCTGTTCCTCATCGCGCTCTTTGCGGTACTCAACACCGAATCGCTGGCGACGCAGATCAGCCGCATGTGGCGTACGCTGACCGGTCAAGACCCGACGGTGGCGAGCGTGATCGATCTGTCGTGGCTGGGATTTTCGTATGTAGCCTTCCGCTTGATTCACACGTTGCGCGATCGACAGACGGGCATTCTACCGGTGTTATCCCTGCGCGAATACGTGACCTATGTGATCTTCGCGCCGTCATTCGTGGCCGGGCCGATCGATCGGGCGGAGCGCTTTGTGGTCGATTATCGCGCGCTGCCGGGCCTGCGCGGTCTGGATGCCGCGCGCTTCATGGCCGGTGGGACGCGCATCGCCAGCGGGTTGTTGAAGAAATTCGTGATCGCCGATAGCCTGGCGTTGGGCCTATCACTCACCGCGGCCAATGCGGGGCAGACCCAATCGACCGTGTGGTTATGGGTGCTGCTATATGGTTACGGCCTGCGCTTATATTTTGATTTCAGCGGCTATACCGATATCGCNNTATGCCTATGCCTTCCAGATTTATTTCGATTTCAGCGGCTATACCGATATCGCGATCGGCCTCGGCATCCTGTTGGGCATTACCTTGCCTGAGAACTTCAAGCGGCCCTATCTGAAGGCTACGCTCACGGCGTTCTGGCAAAGCTGGCACATGACGCTGAGCAACTGGGCGCGCTTCTATGTGTTCTCGCCCTTCTCGCGCTGGATGTTGATGCGAGAGCATAAGCCATCTGCGACGCTGATTGTGTTGATCGCGCAGCTGGCGACGATGATGACCATCGGCTTGTGGCACGGCGTGACGTGGGGATTTCTGGCGTGGGGCGTGTGGCACGGCCTGGGGTTGTGGATTCACAAGCAGTGGAGCGATCGCACGCGCAAATGGTATCGCGGCCTCAACGCCAAGCCGCAACAAAAACGTGCGTGGACGATCTTTTCGTGGTTCGTCACGCTGCAATTTGTGATGTTGGGCTGGGTGTGGTTTGCCCTGCCGATCGAGCGTGCCCTGCCGACGTTCGCTAAGTTGTTTGGGTTGGGGTGGTAGCATGACGCCAACACCGAATGAAACCCGACAACCGAATACGTGGCTGACCATCGTGCGCGTGTTGATCATTACCGCGCTGCTGTTTGTGGCCTGCAACGTGATTTTCGCACTGCTCAATCCGCTGGAAGCGTTGGGGCGGGTCTCGCTGTACAACGTCATTCTGCCGGGACGTGAGCGACTGCCTTACGGTGAGGACTCGGCGAAGTCGTACAACCTGAGCACAACCAACATTCCCGCGATGTTTGCCAGTCACATCGTTTCACGGCCCAAAGCGCCCGATGAATTCCGCGTGATCGTTATCGGCGATTCGGGGACGTGGGGCTGGTTGCTGGACAACAAAGATACACTGGCGGGACAGATCAATGCGCAGCATCTCAAGACAGCCGATGGCAAGCGCGTGGTGGCGTATAACCTCGGTTATCCCGTCATGGCGCTGACCAAGGATGTGCTAATCCTGGAAGAAGCGCTGAAGCTGCAACCCGATCTGATCGTGTGGCCGGTGACGCTCGAATCGTTTCCGCGCGCGAAGCAGATGTTTCCCTCGATCGTGCAGAACAACGCCGCGCGCACGCGAGCGTTGATCGATCGATTCCAACTGAGACTCGATCCGAACGATCCGCGCTTTGTCGATCCGGATTTCCTGGGCAAGACCATCGTCGGGCAGCGACGCAACCTGGCGGATTGGCTGCGCTTGCAGGCGCTGGGCTTCTCGTGGGCGGCGACACGGATCGATCAGGCAATGCCCGATCAGATCAAGCTGCGCCAATCGGATTTTGAGCAGGACGTGAGCTGGCAGGATTTCAAAGAACCGACGACGCTGACGGAAAACGATCTGGCCTTCGACGTGCTCGGCGCGGGCCTGAAGCTGACGGGCGATACTCCTATGCTCATCATCAACGAGCCGATGTTCATCAGCAGCGGGCAGAACAGCGATTTGCGCTACAACTCGTTTTATCCGCGTTGGGCGTATGATCAGTTTCATGAATTGTTGAATGGCCAGGCCACGGCAAACCACTGGCACTATCTCGATTTGTGGGATAGTATTGCGCCCGCTGAATTTACCGACACACCGGTGCATCTGACGCCGCAGGGCATGATGCAGTTTGCACAGGCAGTAGGTGAAGAGATTCTCCGGTTAGAAAACAACTGATGATCCACGAATCTTCACGAATTGGCACTAATGATTCGTGTCCATTCGTGTTAATTCGTGGATCAACGATTGGAGTGGAAAATATGACAGACGAAAAAGCGCTGCGCGAAAAACTGCGCGCCTACATTTGTAAAGAACTCATCCGCGATGCGAGTTACCCATTGACCGACACGGAAGGCATCATCAGCGGCGGCTTGATGGATTCGTTTTCGCTGGCGGAGTTCGCGGTGTACGTCGAGAAAGAATTCGGCGTGTACATTCCCGATTCCGATCTGACCGTGGCGAAGATGAATACGCTCGATCAGATGGTGGCGCGAGTGATGCGTGGCGCGTGACGAGTGATGAGTGACGAGTGACGAGTGACGAGTGAAATCGCGCCTCGCTAATGATCATGCTGACTCTTTCTAGTCGCACTCAATTCCACACGCTGCTCGATGCCGTTGCGCTACAAAGCAACAACGACGATCGCCCGGCGATCATTTACCTCGAAACGGATCGCGTACCGCTTACGATCTCGCGCCGTGAATTCCGCGAGGCGGTGATCGCGCACGCGGCGGGCTTGCGGCACATGGGCATCGCGCCGCGCGATCTGGTCGTCATCGCGCATACACAAAACCTGGAAAGCATCTATGCTTTCTGGGGCGCGTTGTGGTGCGGCGCGATTCCGTCGATGTTCCCCACGCTGACCGAAAAACTCGATCCCGACATCTATATGCACAGCATGGCTGAGTTGGCGCGACTGTCCGAAGTGCGCGCGATCTTCACGACGGATGAATTCGAGCCACAGTTGGCGGCTCGCGTGCCGTGTCAGGTGTTTGGTTCGGAGCATCTGGCGAGGTCGGTGGCGATTGCTAATGGCTCGCCGCATCCCGCCCAGCGCGTCCCCGCTGCGCGGACAGGGCGTGAGCGGAGTGGCGGGCGTGCTTCGACTCCACTACGTTCCGCTCACGCGCAGCGTGCGCCCGCCACGCAGTCGAAGGATGCTGGTGATGTGGCTTTCTTGCAACACAGCAGCGGCACGACGGGCCTGCAGAAAGGCGTCGCGCTGTCGTATGAGGCGGTGTTGAATCAAGTAGCGAGCTACAGCGAGGCGATCGCGTTGAACGAGCAGGACGTGATTGTCAGTTGGCTGCCGTTGTACCACGACATGGGCCTCATCGCGGGCTTCATCCTGCCGTTGATGCAGGGCGTGCCACTGGTGATGATGTCGCCGTTCGATTGGGTGGCGCATCCCGCGCTGTTGCTGCACGCGATCAACGATTATGGCGGCACGTTGTGCTGGCTGCCGAACTTCGCCTACAACCACTGCGCGCGCCGCATCCGTCAGCGCGACAGCGAAGGCTTATCGCTGGCGTCCATGCGGATGTTCATCAATTGCTCCGAGCCGGTGCGTTACGAAAGCCATCAGATGTTCCTCGATCGGTTCGCGGCGAACGGCGTGACGGCGGAGATGCTGGCGGTGAGTTATGCGATGGCCGAGAATACGTTCGCGGTGACGCAGACCCCGCTCGGGCAGGCAGCTCGATCGGATGTAGTGGATCGCATCGAGTTGGAGCAGAATCGCCTGGCTCAGCCGGTCGAGCGCGATCATCCCAACGCGCAGATTCGCGTGTCGTGCGGCCCGGCGATCGTCAACACGTCCGCTAAGGCCATCGACGAAGCGGGGGACACGCTGCCTGAACGGCGTGTCGGTCAAATCGTGGTGCAGAGCGATTGCATGTTGAACGGCTATCACAAACGCCCTGATTTAGAGCCATTTCAGGATGGCTGGTATCGCACGGGCGATATGGGTTACATCGCCGATGGGGAAGTGTATATCGTCGGGCGCTTGAAAGACCTCATCATCAACGCGGGCAAGAACATCTATCCGCAAGACCTCGAAGCGATCGTCAACACGGTGCCGGGCGTCTATCCGGGCCGGGCGGTGGTCTTTGGGGTGGCAGATGAACGCGAAGGCACGGAGTTGATCGGCGTGGTGGCCGAGGTGACGACGGGCGATCCGCAGGAGCGCAAGCACATCGCCACACAGATTCGCAACACGATGGTGAAGCAGAGCCTGGTCACAGTGACGTATGTGCATCTGGTCGGCGAACGCTGGCTGATCAAAACGTCCAGCGGCAAGATTGCGCGGGCGGCGAATCGAGAGAAGTGGTTGACGGAGACGGCGGTCAACGGACATTGAAGCGGACAAACGAATTCGAACGGATTCAAACGGAAACGCGCGGCGTTTCATCTCGACATGATAGAATGCGCTTGAATCGATGTGCTGGGGGTGAAGTATGCAAAAGATGATTGTAGAAATCCCCGATGAACTGGTATCACAGTTCACACCGTATCAGGATCGGTTGCCAGAGCTCATGCTGCTTGGCCTGCATCAGGTCAAGGCGCAAGAAGCCTTGCTCTTGTACAGCCGTGGCCTGATCTCGTTCGCGCGCGCCGCTGAACTGGCCGGGCTGTCTCGGACCGAAATGATCCGGCAGGCGCGAGCCGCTGGTGTCAGGCCGCGCTGGTCCGAGGCAATGATTCAGAAAGAGCTCGTGTGAAGATCGAGAGAGAACATTTGGCGATGCAGGGCAGCGATAGGAAAGACCTCACAGGTTTTCGAAAACCTGTGAGGTCTACTTTTTCAGCGGCAAGATCGCGCGCGCGGCGAATCGAGAGAAGTGGTTGGCGGAAAAATCGGCGACGGAAGTGGCGCGAAGCTAATCGCTCTTCTTGAATTGAGTTCCGTTATAAATAAATGTCGCGCGAGAGTTCTTGCAGTTCATTTTCTCCGTTTTCTGGAAAGTCTTCAAATCTAAACGATATTCGCACGTTTCCTGGTCTTGTACGATTTCCTTATTTCGATCCCCGCTGAGATCAACGTACTCGTAAGAGTATCGCACTTCAATCATTGAGTTGCCGAGTAAGGTAGTCGAACCTTCTTCCCCCATAAATAGTGCATCGATACCATTCTCGGTGATCTCGATGATCCCAAAAACCCCATCGCTAAATAACCCGGACCCACTATGTCCCGCCCCAGAAAACCGGAGAGTCTGTCTTGATCGTCCCTCCTTATCGATCAAAAGATCAAGAAATTCGATATGTGTTCGATTGTCCGGATCGTCCCACTTGCTTTGAAAACTTCTTAATCCCCAGAGTGGTCCCGATGGCGAAAGTAGTACCGTTTTAAGTTTTTCATCTTGGATTCGATAAAGAAACATATAACCGTGCAGTGGCCCAGAAGCGATACCTATGGTTCCAAATACACCTTTGTCACCATTAGGAAACTTAACCTCTACCATATCAGTTGTTTCGTAATCTGTGTCGGATGGCCAGCCATTCTGCTTGACAAGATCAAAAGTATGAGCAATTACCTCTTGCAAAGATGGGACGGCATCTTGAGCTGGAACCCTCTGAGTGCAAGCAGGTACGAAAAATAATAGGAAAAGAATGAGGACTTGATTGATTCGCTTCATCACATTGTGCACGTAAGTTCGATCTATCTACTGAAATGTATTCCTATTGGGAGGCTTACCTTTGAAATTGAGTATAGCCCCAATCCAATACCGGTCAAGCCACGGTGTAAAAAGACCTCGCAGGTTTTACCAGATGGTCTGGCTTGCAGCGATCGTCAAAATGAAGGTCGATCTGGTCTTGCTTTCAGGCATGTGAAAACCTGCGAGGTCTTTGCGTGCGCATCTCATCCGCAATCAACGACCATCCCACCTCCAATGCTCTGCCGTTATCGATTAGATCATCGATTGAGGGTGAACCAGCGTTGAAGACAGATTAGATTGTCGCACCGCGCCATCTAATCCGCGCCCAACGGCGAGAGGCGAGGCAACGAATTCTCAACGGATAAACGAATTCGCGCGGATCGTATCCGTTTATTCGTTGTATATCCGCTGCGCTGCTTGTTCATCTAATCTGCGCCCAACGACCATCACACATCCAACGGCCTGCCCATCGGATAGTGAACCAGTGTCGGCGCTATTGTGATTCCCGCACAGCCGGAACAATGTATTGCTCGATGAGTTGAAAAATCGGATCGTGATTGTCCATGTCGGCGGTCGTGACGATGATCAGATCCTTTTCTGGGATCACAAAGATCGTTTGTCCGCCGCGTCCCAACGCGGTATACGCTTTCAGCGAGGGATACGTCCACCACTGATACCCATAGCCCAAAGTGTTATCGGTTGTCGTGTGAGTGCGCGTGGCATTCTCCACCCACGCGGCCGAGACGATCTGCTGTCCGTCCCATTGTCCCTGATGGAGATACAAGTAACCGAGCTTTGCCATGTCGCGCGGCGTCATCTGCAAGCCCCAGCCGCCGATGGGAATCCCTGCGGCATCGGTGTCCCAGTTTGCATTCGTGATGCCCAGCGGCTCGAACAAGTATTGCTCGGCGAAGTCACGCGGATTCATGCCCGTCGTTTGCGACAGGACAGCGGATAGCACGTGCGAGCAGCCCGAACAATAGTTGAACTGACTTCCAGGGGAAGCGGCCATCGGCTCATCGAGCACGACCTTGACCCAATCCGAGCTCACATACATGGTTTGATAGGCCAGATCTCCTTCCTGCCAACCTAAGCCGGACCTCATCGTTAGCAAATCCTCCAGCGTCATGGCGGCCTTTTGCCCATCGAGATTGGCAAACGTGCGCTCCGGGAAAAAGTCCATGATGCGGTGGGCCGTGTTGTCAATGTAGGCTTTATCCAGCGCGATGCCGATGAGCGTAGCGATGAAGCTCTTGGTGCAGGAATAGAGCTCGTGTCGTGTGTCCTGTTGATAAGACCCGAAATAATTTTCGCTGACCAGATAGCCGTTCCGAATGATCAAGAGGCTGTGCAAGTTCAGCTGCTGTTGTTTGATCGCGGCCAGCATCTCACTCAGTTTCTGCGAGTCGATGCCCTGCGCTTCCGGGGATGAAGTGCGCCAACCTTCGGTCGGCCAATAGGCGTTAGCCTCCGTGGTCGGAGTGGAACTAGAGGGCGCTACGGGCGAGTCCGTGCCCCGTGCTTCCGGGGTCGAGGTGAGTCGATCTTCGGTGGGTTGGTAGGCGCGGGTTTCTGTGGTCGGAGTTGGGGCTTGGGGTGCGGTAACTGTGGCCGGAGAACTTGAACAACCGGCTAACAATAGAACGAGTGCGAACAGCAGCGCGAGAAACAGTGTTGAGCGGTTGGGGTTTTTGCGGTGTGACATGTGACAACCTTTGCTCGTGATATGATTGAACTAGAGCGAATTCCAGTTTGGTTTACGCCGTCGCTCCTGCTGGATGTAACCATCCAGCAGGAGCGACGGCGGATGGTCACATCCGCCGAGAGCAGATGTACCGTAAATCAACTTGGAAACTGCTCTAAGCCGTCTCCCCTGTCGCTGATTGTACTCCCGATTAAGAATTCACTCTAATCCGCTCCCCACGCTCATCTCACTCTACCAGCAAACCGCGCAGCGTATCCAGTTCCCGTGACGTTATCCCGCACTTCGCCAGATAGGCCATCATGCCGCCGTGGCGTTGATCGATCTGATCGAGCGCGGCTTGCAGATACTCTTCTCGGGCGCTGATCGCCGCCCTCATATTTTCCACTCGCACGCGCCCCAGTGACATGATCCTCATCACGCGCGCCATGCGCGGGGTCAATGGCATAAAGTGGTCGTTCGTTTTGAGATAGTCTTGAAACACGGCGGCGCGTTCCACGCCCACGGCCAGCTGCACCAGTGCGCACATGAACCCGGTGCGATCCTTCCCGGCGCGGCAATGAATCAGCACGGGATACGCGTCGGCATTCAGCAGGATGCGGAAGAGTTGATCCACCTGCGGCTGCGCTTCATCGACCAGAGTGCGATACATCTGCTTGAGGATTTCTACTACTTCGCCTTCAGCACCGCGCCTCGTCAATAACGGTTGCAACTTCTCGCGCGTGCGGGGTTCCGGGTCGAGCGGCAGATCGATCCGGCGTGCGCCTGCAATGACGGGCAATACTTTCTTCTTCTCTTTGGACGCGCGCAGATCGACGATGGTCTTCAGGCCGATCGCTTGCAGCGCTTGAAGATCTACGTCGCGCGCGTCGTCCAACGTGCCCGATCGGTACAGGCGGCCCGATCGCAGACGCAAGCCATCGGCGGTTGCGTATCCGCCACAGTCACGGAAGTTATTGATGGTTTTCATCATTGAGTAATCACCCGCACAGTGTTCAACTGCAAATCTTCTGGCCCGACGATCTTGATCCGTTGTTGCAGCAGATACTGCACGTACTCGATCATCTCGGCGCTGATGACCTCACCGGGCATGAGTAAAGGAATGCCGGGTGGATAGGGAATCACTTGCTCGGCGCAGATTTCACCGGCTGCTTCGATTATGGACACACGGCGTGCAGGCCGAAAAGTCGCTTGCCGCGGATTGAGCGCCAGCTGCGGCAGAGGCGGCGGGGCCAGCTCCACCCGATCGGCGCGAAGCGTGGCAACCCCGTGGTGTTGTTGTGCGATATCGCGCAGCGCGTCCACCAGTCGATCGATCCGGGGGGCGGTATCGGCGATCGTGATGGAACAGATCACCTGCCACAGATCGGCAAACTCCACGCTGATGGTGAAGCGCGACCACAACTCGGCCGCGAACTCTTTGCCGGTTAGGCCGGTGTCCGTCACGCGGATCACCAGCTTGGTGGGATCGTGCGCGGCGATGCCATAGTCGCCCACTAAATCTTCGCCGTAGCACCATAGGCCGGGAATCGCACGGATGGCCGTGCGCGCGCGTTGTGACAGTTCAAGTGTCCGATCGAGCAATTCTTTTCCGTGCAAGACGGCTTGCCGCCGGGCTACGTCGAGCGAACCGGTGAACAGCACACTGGGCGACGACGATTGCAGAATCGCGACGAGGTATTGCAATGTGGTCAATGGAACGCGCTCGCCAGTTAGGTGCAGCCAGGCGGCTTGCGTCAGCGCGCCGAGAGTTTTGTGCGGGCTTTGCACCACCAGATCAGCGCCAAGGCTTATGGCCGAGCGCGGCAGATCAGGATGAAAGGGCAGATGCGCGCCGTGCGCTTCATCGACGAGCAGCGGGATGTTGTGCGCATGCGCCAATTCGACCAGCGCTCCTACATCTGAGAGATAGCCGTAGTAATTGGGACTGGTCACGTGGATGGCGACGACATCGGGATGTTCGATCAATCGCGCGTGGACCGCGTCGGCTTCGACGGCGAGTGGAAATCTCACCAGCGGATGATAGCGCGGCGCGACGTAGATGGGCGTGGCCCCGGACAGAATGAGGCCCGCATACACCGATCGATGCGCGGCGCGTGGCACGATCACTTTTTGACCGTCGCGCGCGACGGTCATGAGCATCGCCTGATTGCCCACCGTGGAACCGTTGATCAAGAAGAAAGTGTGATCGGCGCCCACGGCGTCGGCGGCCAACCGCTGCGCTTCGATGAGCGTGCCGGTGGGAGCGTGCAGATAATCGATTGGGGGCAGGGCCTCATTCAGATCGCCTGTCACCACGCCTGCACCAAAAAAGTCGGTGAGTTCAGGCAGCAGCTCAGGATCGAACTTGTGGCCGGGCATGTGGAACGATAGCGGGTGGCGGTGCTGCGTATTGACTAAGGAATCGAAAAATGGGGCGTGGGTGTGATCCAATTCAGGGTATTGATCATCGTTCGACATTCAAACAATCTCTCCAATAGCGATTTTCAAGTTGATTTACAGTTTCGTTTGGACTCGAGGCTTTAGCCGGGTGGCTGGTGTGCGACGGATCCGGCTAAAGCCTCGAGTCCTATGTCGTAAACCAAACTGGAATTCGCTCCAGGCGGAGCGCAAAGTATAGTTGCTCTTGCCGACGTGTCAAGATTTCTGTGCCACCATCAAAAAGATGGGGAAATCCTTACTTGTCCCGTTGACGTCTTTGCGCATGTGGAAGACTGTCGAAAAATTGATCTTCTGAAAGCCGACTTGCCTAGCCCGTGCGCCTAACTCCTTTCGATCGAATCCCAGATGCCCGTGAAATTCGTCCTCGTGGAAGGTGCCATCTTCTTTATCTAGATCGGCCACGCATAAATAGCCAGAGTGATCCAACAGCTGATAGAAAGCGCGCAGAATCTTATCCGTGTCGGGAATGTGATGCAGCGTCAGCAAGGTGTAGATCAACTGGTAACGCTCGGCAGGCAGCGGATCGGTAATCAGGTCCAACTGCACGGGCGTCATGCCTGCACTGTACCGCAGGCGGTTGTGTGCGGTACACGTGTTCTGGATGTTTCCCGCCGCAATCTTTTCTCGCAGTACGGTCAACATTCCGATTGAACTGTCGGCCAGCGTGATGTGTCCCAGCTCGGGCTGCAAGGCGAAACTTACCAGCCCGGTGCCGCAGCCGTATTCCAGCGCCGTCATGTACGGCGATAACGGCACTGCGGTTTTGATCCTCTCCGCTACAGTGTGTGCGCGCTCGACGCGGATCGGTTTGGCGTCCCACTCTTGGGCCTTCTGATCGAATTCGTTCATGCGGCAGACTCCTCACTTTGAATAGGCATATTGCGGTCGCGAGTACAAGGTACATTTCAACTTAGGGGTGAAATTGCTCCGATCCCGCGAGGACGCGGGCGGTGCATCGCTCGCAGAATGCCCGCGAGGACATGGGCTTCGAGCGCAGCAAATAACTTGCCCCAGACGTGAAATACACGCGCGAGTATAGCCCCGCTTGCCTGTACGTCAAATCAACCCCCGCCTTGAATCACGCACCACGCACCACGTTTCACGCATTACGTTTTACGTTTCACGCCCGATCACCGTATAATGGTCTCATCATCAAGTGCGGAGGTGGCGCATGGATCTGGAACTGGCCGGCAAAGTGGTGTTGATCACCGGCGCGAGCGGCGGACTGGGCCGTGAGATGGCTGTCGATTTCGCGCGCGAAGAAGCCCGCGTCGTCGTGCACTACCGATCGGGCGTGGAAGCCGCCGAGGTCGTCGCCGATACGATCGAGAACATGGGCGGCGAAGCCATCACCGCGCAGGCCGATCTCACCGATCGCGCTGCCGTGCAGCATATGCTCAATTTGATCAAGGGTGAGTATGGCGGCGTGGACGTGTTGATTCACGGCGCGGTCGCGTTTGAGGGCGCCGGGCCGATCGAGCAGATGACGTCCGAGACGTGGCACAAGATGATCGAGCTGACCCTGACGGGCACGTTTCATCTCGTCAACATGATCGTGCCCTACATGAAACAGCAGCGCTGGGGGCGCATCGTTACCATTGCTTCGCGCACGGGTCTGGTGGGCGGCGCGAAGTTGGCCCACTACAGCGCGGCGAAGGCGGGCGTGATTGGCCTGACCAAAGCGCTGGCGAAAGAACTGGGGCCGAGCGGTATCCTGGTGAACGCCATCGCCCCGACGACGATCCTCACTCCGAATGAACGCGAACGCATGACGCCCGATCGGCAGGAGAGGTTGATCGCGCAGATTCCGCTGGGCCGCATCGCCATGCCTGATGATATTTCGCGTGTGGCCTTGTTTTTGGGATCGGGCATGAATACGTTCGTGAATGGCGAAGTGATCACGGTCGGGGGCGGGGCGCAAACGTAGTCCGTAAGCTGTAGCGCATTGGTTACACGAAACGGATAGCGCGGTGGGCGTATCCGTTTTTTGTTGGTGTGTGGTCAAGCGTGTCAAACCGTAATAGTCTTGTAAGACTTCCTTAAATGCCGCTTAATCGTTTGTCGCTATCCTTATTGGTGACGGATTGAGAAAAGAGGGCCGACGATGTTTGTGATCGACAAGCGCGGCCATCTGCGATACACTCACTTAGGCGAGGGTGCTTACGGGGAAACAGAACGGGTTATTCAAGATTTACTCAAGGAAGATTGAGAAGGGAAGAGACTAAAGATGAACACAAAATGGAAACCAGAACCGATCCGATCGTCAGACATTACACCTGAAGCGGTGTATGTGAACCGCCGGCAGTTTATGAAAGGGGCTGCACTAGTGGCTGGCGGCGCCTTGTTGGCGGCTTGCGCGCCACAGGCCGCTCCGACGCCGGTGCCGAGTGTGGCCGCGACCTATGATGGCCAAAAAGATGAACTAGGCGATCCGCTCACATCCTACGCGGCCGTAACCGGCTACAACAACTATTATGAATTCACGGAAGACAAAGAGGGTGTCGCGCCCATGGCGAAGGACTTCAAGACGCGGCCATGGACGATCGAGGTGAGCGGATTGGTGAATAAGCCGCGCACCTACGACATCGACGAATTAATGAAGCGCTTCCCGCCCGAAGAGCGCGTCTATCGTCTGCGCTGCGTCGAAGGCTGGTCGATGGTGATTCCCTGGCGCGGCTTCCCGTTGAATCAACTATTGAAAGAAGTCGAACCAACGGGCGCAGCAAAGTACGTGCATTTCGTCTCGCTGCTCGATCGCGATCAAATGCCCGGCCAACATAGTCCGTTTTTTGTGTGGCCCTACAGCGAAGGGTTGCGTTTGGATGAAGCCCAGAACGATCTGACGTTGGTGGCTACCGGGTTGTACGGCAAAGATTTATTGCCGCAAAACGGTGCGCCGCTGCGGGTGGTGGTGCCGTGGAAGTACGGCTTCAAAAGCGCCAAGGCGCTGGTGAAAATTGAGCTTGTCGCCGATCAACCTCCGACCCTGTGGTTGACCAGTGCGCCCAACGAATACGGCTTCTACTCCAATGTCAATCCCGATGTGCCGCATCCGCGTTGGTCGCAAGACAGCGAACGCCGCATCGGCGAGTCGGACCGCCGGCCCACGTTGATGTTCAACGGTTATGCCGATCAAGTGGCGTCGTTGTATACGGGCATGGACTTGCGGACAAACTATTGAAAGACTGATCCACGAATTCACACGAATGGACACGAATCAAAAACCAATTCGTGAAGACGCCAGCACTGCATCGCACGTGTTCGTGATATTCGTGGATCGCTTTTTACTGCGATGAACTTCCTTAAATCACACTTCACAAAAATTCGCTGGGCGGTGCACATGGCGGCGTGGCTGCCGCTGGTGGTATTGCTTAGCGATGCCGTCAACAATAACCTGACGTTCAATCCTATTCAAGCGGCGACGCAGCGCACCGGCGACACGGCCATCATCTTGCTGGGTCTGTCTTTGGCGTGCTCACCGTTGAGTACCTATGCCGGTTGGAAAGACGCCATCAAGTTGCGCCGCGCGCTGGGCCTGTATGCCTTCATGTACGCGGCCGTTCACTTCTATCTATTCGTCGGCGCGGACTTCGGCTTTCAACTGCGGTTCATCGTGCCGGAATTCCTGCAAAAATACTACCTATGGGCGGGCCTGCCCGCCTTTGCAATCTTGTGCGCGTTGGCCGCCACTTCCTTCCGCTGGGCCATGCGGCGCATGGGCAAGAACTGGAAACGGCTGCATCGCTACATCTATCTCGGCGCCATCCTCGTGGTGCTGCATCTGGCGCTGGTCATCAAGGGCGATTTCTTCCGTCTGGGTGGCGATGTATGGAAGCCGTTCGTGGCGGCGATCGTCATCGGTGGCTTGCTGATCGTGCGGATACCGCGCATGCGACGGGCGTTGCTGGCGTTGAAACACCTGGGCGCTCGTCCCGCATCCCGATCGGCTTCCGCGCCGATTGAGCCTGAATAGACAGCGGATCAATCCTCGGCGAAAGCGAAGTGGGACACGGCGCGGTTTGTGTTTGTGCTGCTGGGGTGAAGAGTGACGCGTGAGGATAGCGTGAAGGATGAAATTCACTCACTTGTACTTCAAGGCCGCCTCGCATTCTCCGGTCGCTCCATTTCCTTCGCAGAGATTGAAGCGCAGGGCATCGATTCTTTGGTGATATTGTTGCTCTAAACAACCTGCCGACCACATAGGCTGACTTGAACCGCCAGCGAAGAAGGCTGCTTCCCATTGGCAATGTTCTTCGACTAGCTTTTCCCATTCGCTCTGAATGCTCACCAGCTTTTGATACTTCGCCATTTCCATGTGATTGCGCAACTCATCCAATAAAGTGCTCAATTTATCGTGTGCCGCTTCGGCCATTTGGCTGGCGCATTTGTTCATATCGAATTGCGTCAGGGCAGTTTCATGACAACTTTTCACAGGTGGTGTCGGAGTGGGATTCCCTGACGGCTCACGGGTCGGGGAAGAACAAGCGCATGCGCTTATTGTAACGACAATCAGTGCAATAAAAGAGAAGGTCTTCAAGTTTCACCATCGCGGCTGTGGCGTGGGTGCGTTGTTGATGGGCAAAGAGATTCTTCGCTCGCTGACGCTCGCTCAGAATGACGCCTTGTTGTCACGTACCACGCACCACGTTTCACTCATCACTCTTCACTCGTCACTTTTCGCCTGAATCGCCAGATCGATAAACACCGCCGCCGACCAGCCGAAGATCGACGCGGCCTTCGGCGGCACCTCGCCGGTTAGCGGATGGTAGTATTCGTAGATGTCGTCGTGCCGGCAGAGTAGATCGAGCGTGCGGCGGCGCAGCTCACGTGCGATAGCGTCGTAGCCCGTACGCTGTAAGCCCTCAATCATCAGGTAATTCACATTCATCCACGTTGGACCACGCCACATCTGCTGCGGATTGAATTTGGGATCGTTGAGGGCAACGGTCGGCAGCGGGTAGGGCGGCCAGAATTCTTGTTCATCCGTCAGATGCTGGATCAACCGTTGGTTGATGTCGCGCGGCAGTCGCCCGGTAAGCAACGGAAACAGACTGAACGGCGTGCGCACGGTGACGCGCGCGCCGTGATTCGGACGATTGGCCCAGAACATTCCCGCGTTTTCATCCCACATCCAGCGCACCATGCGCGCCGCCTGCGCATCCGCGCGCTGCGCCCACCTCGCCGCATCCTGCTCAGCGCCCAGCACGTGCGCGATCTTCGCCAGCGCTTCCTGCTGCAAACACAAATACGTGTTGAGATCGGGCGACTCCACCGGCACGCCCTCATCCCACAACGGGCTATCGTCGAGGCCCGACGAAAACGGATGTTGATATTCGCACAGCCCGTTGCCGTCCACATCGTTCTTCTCGAACCACCAGGCATTCCAGCGCACAGCTGGTTCGTAGATCTCGTCCAGAAATTCGCGGTCGTGATCGATCTCGTACAACTTCCAGGCCGACCAGGCTTCCAACGGCGGCTTGGTCACATCGGCCTCCACCGGAAGATCGAGGTGCGTCACGGTGCCCTCATCGTGCACTGCATCGGGAATCATGCCGTCTTCACGTTGATGATCGAGTACCACCCGCAATTGATCTTTCGCCAGATTCATGTCGATGTGGCGGTAGGCCAGCGCGTGAAAGTACGCGTCCCACTGCCACACGCCCACGTAATGAATCTTGGACGGCGTCATCGCCTCGCGTGTGGTGTAGTAGCGCGTGGAGATCAAGCCGGTGCGCATGATCCACCACGCGTAATAATATTGAGCCCGATAGGGTTCACTCACCGTTGGGGCCGCCGCAAACCAAGCGTGCCAGCGTTGGGCCGCCGCCTTGATCGTTTCTTCGGAATTCCGCACATAGCGATTGAAACCCAGGCGCGGCGTGATGTTGATCACCAGCGCGGCTGCTCCATCCGATTGAACGATCAAGCGAATACGGTGAGACGTGGCGCCGCTGGGCTCCACGTCATGCTGCACGATGTGCGCGTTCGTGGTGTACGCGACATTACGGCGGATGTCGCCCGTCATGCGCAGGATGCCGCCGCGCCGATCGGGCCAGATTTGATCGAGATTAGCCTGAAACGTCACGCCGCAGGTGCCACTCGGCAGCGCGACGAACAGCGTCTCGGCATCGGCGAACACGATGGTGAAGGCGCCACAGCGCGTGCGGCACTCGATTTTGTGCGGATAGGTGGTGATGTCCAGCTCGAGCGGCGTGCCCTGGTCGTCGGTGAAGCACCACTCGCCGATGAGGGGCGGGCGGCTGCGATAGGCGCTGAGCTGCCGCACGGCTTTGAACCACCGTTCGGCCAGACGCACCGCCAGGCTGTGATCGTGGCGAAAGATCAACAGGCGCGAGCCGCGATCGCTGAACGGAATCTGTGTCAGGTTGATGCGATCTTTCAACAGTGCCAGATACGGCGAGTCAAGTTCAGTCATGCGCTTCTCCAAAGCAGTCGGCTAACAACATTTGCAGGCGGCGTTGCAGCACCGTGTACGAAAAGTACTGCTGTGCCAGTTGGTAATTTCGTTCGGCCCAGGTCTTGGCCAAGGCCGGATCTTCCAGCACTTGCCGCGTTTGTTGCACGGTGGCCTCGGTGATGTAGCCGTCAAACTCGACCACATGGAAGCCGCGCGGCTTGATGTCGACCTCATACGTCGAATAACTATTCACGACGATGGGCCGCCGGTAATACACCGCTTCCAGAAAGGCGTTGCCAAAGCCTTCGACGCTGGAGGGATAGGTGACCAGATCGGCATGTTGATAGGCGTCGGCCAGCCGATAGATCTGGTGGCCCTCGGGCGTCAAAGCGCGCTCGTCCCGAATGAGCTCAGCTTCAAAAGAGACGGGCACGTTCATCAAGCTCGCGTAGTCGCGCACGCGCCGTTCATACTCGTCGCCTTCATCGCCGGACGCGTGGGAGATGACCAGTCGCGCTTTCAGACCAATGCGGCGCGTCAACTCGATGGCGTACTCGATGCCTTTGCGCTGCACCACGCGCGTGGGTTGCAGGAAAAACTTCTCGTCCGGCTGCACGCCCAGCGCCGATCGGATCTCGCGCGCGTAATCGTCAGGCGACGGCGGCGGTTGATCGAAGTCCATCACGTTGGGTACCACCATCGCCGAGTTGCCGGTGCGCCGGCTCAATTCGTGTGCGGCAATGGTGTTGATGACCACGTGCCGCAGAGAGGGCAGATCGGGCGGAAAAGCCGCGTTCAGATAATCGGGCACGCAGTTCACCAGGAAGCGCTCGCGTTCCCAGTAGAAATCATGATGGTGCGCGATGGCCGGCAGGCCGGTCTCCGCGATGAACTCGGTCAACGCCAGCCCCAGCGGAATGTTCATCGGAATCGCCAGCGCGTTTTCGATGATCAGCAGTTCCACGTGAAAATCGCGCACGAAGGTGTAGAGCTGTTGTTTGAGATATTCGCGCAGTTCGTGAATGCGCTGCGTGACAAGGCGCGGCCGGATGCGGCGCGAGACGGCCTGCGTGTAGATGGCGTAGATTTCGGGATTGCCGCGCGTTTCTAAGACTTGCTTGAACCATTCGTCGGAGAACGACACGTGCGTGATCTCGTCAATGGCATGATGACCGAAGAACGCTTCCGGCACGACGCGGCTGCGTTCGGCCGGCCAGTCCGACTGACCGGCGAAATAGAAACAGGTATGACCCAAGCGCTCCAACACCGTGACCCACTTCGCCGTTTCCAGCGAGACGCCATCCGTGCCGGCCAAGCGTGTGGACACAAACCCGATTTGTTTGTTCATGTTTCACCTCGCGTTAATCGCTGTGTTCAATCGCTCCTCGACCGCGTCCGCGCGGTCGAGTTTCTGGCACGCGGTCGAGGCTAACCGCGTCCACGCGGTTAGGGCGCATCGTTTCTATCACTTCGCAACCACCGCACTTGATAAGGCGCAAGGGTCACTGCACGGCTGGCCGCTTTTTGCGCCGTGACTAAATCCGTTGCCGTTTGCCACTGGCTCTCTAATGGTATCGTCTGCAGCTGCGCCGTCACATTATGCAGGCACAGCACGTGCTCTTCAGCTGAGGCTCGCACCACGGCGAAGACGTGGTCGGATAAGGCCGGCACGTGCTGCGCGCTCTGCGGATGAAAAGCGCTGGAGGCGGATCGAATGTGCAGCAAGTGCTTCAGGCGGTTGAACGCCTGATGACGTCGCGTCGATGGATCGCGCAGTTCGCGTTCCACTGCGGCCCGATCGAACTTCTGGCGATTGATGGTTCGATTCTGGCCGGTCTGCGCCACTCCCTCCGGCCAGCCGCGTGAGCCAAACAGGCTGTGAAAGTAGAGGCCCGGCACGCCACTCAGCGCCAACATGATCGCGTGGGCCGCAATGAATCGATCGATTTGTAAGGACAACGGTTCGGCGCTGTTCGGATCAGACAGTGCATCGAAATAGTTGACGTTCAACTCGTAGGGACTCGCCGTGCCATCGGGATTGCGTTTGTAGGACACGCGCCCGCCGTGCGCCACCACACGATCGACTAACGCCGTGATTTCATCATCTCGCAAAATACCCCGCGCTGGATTCAGGCCGATGCCGTCATGCGACGCGAGAAAATTGAAGAAGATCCCTACAGACCCTTCGGGTTTTCGAAACCCGAAGGGTCTTTCCAAACCGGCCGCCCAGTGGGTCAGCGCAGCAGCGTTGCCGGTGTGAAACGTATGCAGCGTTAGCGGCGGCAGCGCGAAGTTGTAGATCAGCTGCGCTTCATTGTGACCGTCGCCAAAATAGGAGAGGTTATCTTGATGCGGCACATTGGTCTCAGTAATCAACAAAACCTGCGGTGCGACTTCGTCGAGGATGGCGCGCAGCAGTTGAATCACGCGATGTGCCTGCGGCAGGTGTAGGCACGATGTGCCGATTTCCTTCCACAAATACGCAATCGCGTCGAGGCGGATCAACTCCGCGCCCTGCGCGACGTAGAACAACAGCACGTCGATGATGTCGAGCAGCACGTCGGGATTGGCGTAATTCAGATCGATCTGATCGGCGCTGAACGTCGTCCACACTTTCTTCACGCCGGAAGGTGTGGTGAATTCGGTCAGCAGCGGCAAAGCGCGTGGTCGCACTACTTGCGACAGATCAGGATCACCCTCGACGACGATGAAGTAGTCGCGATAGTTGGGATCATCGCGCAAGAACGCGGCGAACCACTCGCTCTGCGCGGAGATGTGATTGATCACGCCGTCGAACATCAAATGAAAGTGTTTACCCACGCGCGCCACATCCGCCCATCCGCCCAACGCAGGATTGACGGCCTTGTAGTCGATGACCGAAAAACCGTCGTCGGACGAATACGGATAGAACGGCAACAGGTGAATGCCGTCCACCACGCCGCGCAAATGCGTGTCGCAAAACTCGGCCAGCGTGCGTAAGGGCGGCTGATCGGCTGCGTGGAGTTGATCGCCGTAGGTGATGAGGATCGCGTCGCAAGCGGAGCGCCTCACCCCCCGAGCATGTTCCCCCCTCTCCTGAAAACTGCTGTCGCGAAGCGCCCCGTAGTGAAGCGAAGCGGGTGTTTTCAGGAGAGGGGTTGGGGGTGAGGTGAGTTTCTCAAACGTCGCGTTGCCCAGCGCCTCACCATACAAGGCACACAAATGTTCGCGGATGATGGACATGCTTCACGCTCCCTTGCGTGCGATCACGATCTCCACCGGCAAGCCCCACATCGATCGTGTCTGTGCCACGTCGATGTGAAAGCCCGCCGCGGCCAACAGCGTCTGCACGTAAATGGGACGGCAATCGATCAGCGCGGGCAGCCAGCGATGCGCGCGCTCGTAGACCTTCATGATGAGATTCGATGCACGTGCTCCGCACGCTTTCGACATCGACACGATGCCCACTCGTCCGTTTGATCGTAGCACACGGCGGCACTCGTTCAAAACGGTCGGCAGATCGGGCGTATCGATCAGATCGAGCATGAAGCTGGAGAACACGACATCGAACGTGCCCGTCGCATACGGCAGCTGCAGCACGTTGCCGCGCTGCATGACCACTCGATCCGTCAGATGCTCTCTCTCGATTTGCTCGCGCGCCACAGCGATCATGCCGGACGATAGATCGATGCCGCACACGCGGCCTGTTTCGCCTACGCTCTGCGCGAGCGTCACCAGACCATGTCCCGTCCCAAACCCGATCTCCAATGCTCGCTCACCGGCCTGTGCGTTGAGCAGCCGCAAGCCGATCGTGATGTGCGGCCCCTCGCTGCTTTTGCCGAGCCAGTCATACCAGCGGCTCAAGCGCGTGTAAGCCGCGGCCGCCTGTTGCGACGTGCGCGGTACGCGTTCGATCTCCATCAGCGCGCCAATTTTCTTCGCGCCCGATAGTCGGCCACTTCGATCATCGGCGGACGTTCGCGCTCGGCCAGTTCTTCCACGTCCAGAAAATAGGTGCCGCGCTTGTGACGGATCAACTTCATCGACTTGTTCACGTCTTCCAGCATCGCCAGATGATAGCGCCGTTCCAGTTTGTGGATCACTGCCTGCAAGATCGCAAACGACATCTTGCTCAGCGCTTCCAGTGTTTGATTGTGATGAATGCGCTCCAGCAGATCGACTTGTGCGATGGCCTTCAAGCCATACTTCTCGTACACGTCGATCAACAGCCCGGTCTCCACACCGTAACCGGAGAAAAACGGCAGCTGTTCCAAGGCCGCGCGGCGTCCACCGTACTCGCCCGACAAAGGCTGCACCACGCCGGAGAGTTCGGGATAAAACAAATTCAACATGGGCCGCGCCGTCAATTCGGTCACGCGGCCGCCGCCGCCCGCCTGAATCTTGCCGTCCACTTTCAATGGCCGCCGATAGAAGCCTTTCACAAATTGTATCTTGGGATCGATCAGCATGGGACCCAGCACGCCATACACAAAGCGCGGATGAATGTTGACGATGTCGGTGTCGATCCACAGCACGATGTCGCCGCGCGTGACGAGCAGGCTCTTCCATAACGCTTCACCTTTGCCGCGCCGCGCGCCCAATTGCGGCAGCAGCTCTTGATGGATGTACACCGGCAGTCCCAGGTCTTGCGCGATCACGCGCGTGCGATCGATCGAGTTGGAATCGATCAGCACGATCTCATCCAGCAGCGGCAGCTTATCCATCAAAGCGTGCTTCACCGTTCTGATCACGCGCCCCACGGTTTCTTCTTCATTCAAGGCGGGCAGCGCCAGGCTGATGGTCACGCCCTGTTTTTCTTTCAGCGCCACTAATTGATCGAGTGGCTTGAATTCGTCGGCCTGATAGGTGTTTTCCGCAAACCACTTATCGACCACGATCGAGATGGCCTGGGAGCCGGTTGCTTCTTGCGGCTGCGGCATGGGGCGGCGTGTCTTCACGGCGATCACTGCGGCGCGCGCTTCCTGAAATACCCGATCGGCCACCTCGCCTAACGAGACTTTGCTGCGCATGGGCTGAGCCGTCGCACCCATCACGATCAGATCGCTGTGCTGCGCCTGCTCGATGATCGTCTGCGCCGGATCGGTGGTCACCGCCGATCGGGTTTTGACTTCCGGCAGACTCTTCAGGATTTGCGCCAGTCCGCGGAAGGGCACCTCCGATTCGCCATCGTGTTTGGGCGTCAGGTGCAAAGCGGTGATGTCGGCGGCATGCGTGCTGAGGCCCACGCGCAGCGTCAGTTCGGCGTGCGGGCCGCCGCGCAGCGGCAGCAGCACGTGCTTAAACTCCGCCTCGACCGGGCCGCGCACCAGCGCCACATCACACGGCGGCCGCGTCAACACCTCGGCGGCCGTCACGTGCAGCGCATCGAGTTGGCATTTCCATTCCAGCAGCAAGAGGTCTGGTTCATCTTCGGCAATCACCTTCACGAGATCATGCCACGGCGTATGCGAGACCTGCACTTCGGCTTTGTAGCGCACCTGTGGGCCGGCGCTCAACTCACGCAGCAGCCGCCGCACCTGTCGGGCCTGATACGCGCCGGTGCTCAACGATTCATGCTGCGGCACATACACCACACCGATCAGGATCACGTCGGCGGCCAAGCGCAGCGCCGCATTCAAAGCACTGTGGCAATCACAGCCATGCACCACCGGCACTAGCGCAGTGCGGATGTAGTCCACTTTGTTTTTCTTCATCGGTCTTCCTCCAATAACGGCGCGATGTGCTGCGCGTAGATGCGCTCCCAGGTGTAGGCGCGCCGCAAGCGCAGTGCGAGTTGATACTGCGGGTCATGCTGCAACCGATTGGCGATCTGCGCCGCGACGGTTTCCGGATCAGCCTCGGGCGAAAAGTAGATGGCTTCGTTCAGGCCCAATGCGCGCAGCGGCTCGATGTCGGTGCAGAACACGGGCAGTTTGCTGAAGGCCGCTTCCACGATGGGAATGCCAAAGCCCTCTTCGCGGCTGGGCAGGAACAGCGCATCGGCCAGTCGATAGAAATCGGCGATGACGTCATCGGGCAAATACGCGTCGATCAACTCTGCGAGGAAGATCGCCGCGCCCGCTAGGTTAAGCTCGGCCCGCAAGTCTTTCAGTTTCTGGAAGTAGGCGGCATTCGCCGGGTTGTGCGCGCCCAGCGGCCCGGTCACGATCAAGATCGCTTCCGGCATTTTACGGCGCAGCGCGGCCAGCGTGCGCAGCGCCAACTCGATATTCTTGCGCGGCGTCAGGCGCACCGGCAGCAGCAGGATCGGCGCGGCCTGCGCCAGATCGATCCGTGGGAGCAGCGACAGAGTGATCGGGCTGAGCTTATAAAACGCCGCTTGATCGATCCCGTTGGGCACTACCGCAATCGACTCGCGGGGAATCTTCAGCAGCTCGGCCAGTTCGCGCTGCCGCAAGTCCGAGACCACCACGTGCCGCGCGCCCCAATCGGTGCGGAGCAAATTCCATGGATAGCCGTCGTGCAGTTCGGCGCGATAGCGCGGCGTGGTCCAGGCCAGATCGTGATGCCACAAAATGACGCGGGGCCGATCGAGCCGGGCAATGGCCGCCGTGAGCGCGAGGTTCTTATTGAGCGAGCAGACGTTGTGCGCGATGAGCACATCCACATCGAACAGCACGGCCTGCAGGTCGCGCGTGATCTCCGCCGTCAGCAATTCAAAATCCGACGGCACTTCGCCGCGATCGAGCGCCGCCTTCACGGTCAGCACCCAGGGATGGCGTGAATCGATCAGCGGCAGTTGGATCAACGGGATTTGCGTGGAGAGACCGTCACCACGCGCGGCGAAGAGATGTACGGTGTGACCGGCCGCATTCAACAGACGGGCGTGATGGGCCAGAACACTTTCGACGCCGCCCACCACGGGCGGCACGGAGTAATGCAGGAGTGCGATGTGCAAGGAACGCCTCCGGTCGGTAAAGAGGTGCGTCCAGTATAGCCAATTTGGCGCGCCTTGTCGATAGGGTGGGAGGCGGTGGGAGGGCGCACCAAAACCTCGCCGGTTTTGACCTGATGATCTAGAGCGGTTTCCAGGTTGATTTACGATCTCGTTTGGAGTCGAGGCTTTAGCCGGTTGGCTGGCGCACAGCGGATCCGGCTAAAGCCTCGACTCCAATGTCGTAAACTAAAGTGGGAACCGATCTAGCCGGCCGGGATCATCGGAAAACTTCAGGCCGGCTAAGCGCCGACCGCGTAGAGCATTCCACAGCCTCTCTTCAGCAGATATCAGGCCATGCCGTAGATCGCGGGCAGCAGACACGATCGTGTAAGAGGCTCTTACCCCAACGTCCCCCACACTTCCAACTTTCGCGTCACGCGATTGATCACTTCATCCGTGTAATCGCTGGTGCTGGCGCTGCCGCCCAGATCGGAGGTTGCCACGCCGTCGTAAATCGCTTCCAACGCCGATTCGTAAATCGCGCGTGAAGCACGTTCGGCGTCTTGCGATCCGACGTAGCTCAACAGCGCCGCACCCGCCAGAATCATCGCCAGCGGATTGGCGATGTTCTTCTTGAACAGACTCGGCGCGGTGCCATGCGGCGCTTCGGCGATGACGGTCTTCACGTTGAAGTCCTGATCGAAACTGAGGATCAACGACTCGCTCCCCGCAATCGACCCGAACATCTGCAGGACCAGATCGCTCAAGCAGTCGCCGTCACGATTGAGCGCCGGGATGACCAGCGCTTCGCCGGCCCTCACCAGCAGCAGCGCATACGTCGCATCGATCAACTGCGGCTCATAGCGCACGCGCGGATAGCGTTTCGCCGCGGCATCCAGTTCTTCTTTGAACATTCCTTCGTATACCGGACTGACCGTGAACTTAGGCCCGCCAAAAACTTTCGCACCGGTCTTCTTGGCATAGCGGAACGCGAACTCCGCGACTGCGTGACACGTGGCGCGCGAAATCTTCTCGGTACGATAGGCCATTTCCTCACCCTCTGCTCCCTCGCGCCATTCCTGCGCACCGTACGCATCATCGACGGCCATGCGCACCACGGCGACGGGCGCATACATGCCACCCACCGGGCGAATCCCCGGCAGCCGACGTCCCACCCGCAAGATCACCTTACCATCGATCTCTTCACGCAAGATCGCATTGGGGCTGCCTGCATCGCCGGCTTTTTCCGGCGTGATCGTCGCCGCCTTGATGCCCAAGCCATGTTCGCGCAACGCCACGGCTGCGTCCCGCACGATCTGGTTGTCGGTTTCCCGCCGTTTTTCCAACGACAAATCGAAGCGCACAAAATTCAACGGTACGCGAATCACGCTGGGCTCCAGCACGCGCAGTGCCTCGTCGAGCAATTCCTGTCCGGTCTGATCGCCTTCCATCACCACAATCGTTCGGTCGGTCATGCGCCCTCTCCCTGACAAAAGTTGAGCGGCGATCGATTCGATCACCGCTCGTATTGTACTCGATTCTATCGACGAGACCTGGCAGGTTTTCACCAGATGATGTGGTCACACCATCCGGTCGGTCTTGCTCACGGCGAGTACGTCCTGGTTGTCGTCGAAAACCTGCCAGGTCTTGTTATCCCAACAACTTAATCAACCGATCGAGCACGCGTTCGGCGACCTGCGCCTTGCTCATCAACGCCAGCGGTTCCACGCCGCCGCCCGCGCCGATAAACGTCACCCGATTGGTATCGACGGCGAAGCCGGCATCCGTGGCCGAGACATCATTCGCTACGATCAGATCGAGTCCCTTCGCGTGCAGTTTCGCCAGCGCATGGTCGATGAGATTCTGCGTTTCCGCCGCAAACCCGATCGTGATCTGCGGCTTCCCGATCGATTCCTTCTGCTCTTTGACGGCCTGCAAAATATCCGGCGTGCGCGTCAGATGCACCTCAAACTCGACGGTGTCCCTGGTCTTCTTGATCTTGTGATCGGCTAAGTGGGCGGCTTGAAAATCGGCGACGGCCGCGGCCATGATGAGCGCATCGGCCTCACGGCAGGCGGCGACGACCGCTTCGCACATCGGCTGCGCCGATTCGACGTCGATGCGTTGCGCGCCGTAGGGTGTGGGCAGCGTCACCGCGCCGACGATCAACGTCACCTCCGCGCCTCGATCGATCGCGGCTTGTGCGATGGCGAACCCTTGCTTGCCGCTTGATCGATTGCCGATGAAGCGCACCGGATCGATCGCTTCGTGGGTGCCGCCCGCGCTGACGACGATCTTGCGCCCGGCCAGCGGCCCCTTCGCGCCCAACACCACGCGCGCAAAACCGAGAATCTCGCTCGGCTCCACCATGCGCCCTTCGCCGATCAAGCCCGAGGCCATGCGGCCCAACGCCGGCCCCACAAAATGAAAGCCGCGTTCACGCAGAATGGACACGTTCGCTTGTGTCGCCGCATTCGACCACATACCGCCATCCATCGCGGGCACAACCATGATCGGACAGCGCGCGGCCAGCGCCGTGACGGTGAGTAGATTGTCGGCTTGCCCGTGCGCGAGTTTCGCCAGCGTGTTCGCCGTCGCCGGCGCGATGATGAGCAGATCGGCTTTCTCGCCCAACTGCACATGCGGCACATGCTGATCGTGCCGCCACAGATCGTCAGTTGTCAACGCCGATCGTCCGGTCACGGCGGCGAACGTCACCGGCCCCACGAACTTCGTCGCCGACTCGGTCAAGATCACATCGACCTGTGCGCCGGCCTGCGTCAATTTGCTGGCGAGATCGGCAACTTTGTAAGCGGCAATTCCGCCGCACACCCCGAGGACAATGTTTTTGTTGTGGACAAGAGGTATGGAGTCCATAGCGATGAATTGGCGTCAGCAAGTTAAGAGATCCCCACGGCGTGTCTGACCCCGCAAAACCCTGATTTGCTGAGTCTGAGCTCGGCTACGTGCTTCCCGCTAAATAGTTTGACCGTGGCTTTCCGGCAAGTATGCGCCCGGCTGTGCATGCCTCCACCCTCTTAAATTCTGATCTACCGAAACGTGTCTATTTCCACGGATTAGTCAACGACACGCCCGCAAATTGGAAGTCGCTTTCATTGCGCGTCACAAGATTAAAATCCCTATGCAGCGCAGTGGCGGCAATCAACGAATCCATAGCCGGCATAGTCTTGCCGGATCGTTCGAGTGATCCCATCAATTGTCCCCACTTCAACATCACGCCGGCATCAATGGCGACAATCCGACCCGCAAACCGAACGAAGAGCTGGTCGTTTAACCAGTCCGCCAGAATGATTCTGCGAGGCGAGTCCGGCAGTTTCTCAATGCCCTTGCTCAGCTCACCAATGGTGATGACGCTCAGAAAAAGCTCGGCCTCTGTGATACTGTCAATCCACGTCATGACCCTAGGGTCAGGTCGTTTGGCGACCAGCTCGGAAATAACCAACAGGTGCAAAACTCGCCTACAAATGCCACATGGCCTATCGAATTTTGGCCGGAAAAACAAGCGAAATCTTCGCGTGTAGGTTAATTTTGCACCTACTGGAAATAACACAGGTATCGAGTAAATAGTTCATAAGGCTGGCTCAGCCCGCGGACCGCTGACATCCCGCCGCAGGTCAAGCGCCACCTCCGCTAACGGCGACTCGTGAAAGAAGGCCGATAGCTTCTGCTGCCTGAGCACCAGTTTGCAGTACTCGGCATAGGATAGCAGAATCGCCGCCTCCACCCCGCGCTTCGTGATTAGCTGCGGGCCATGACTGATGGCTTCATCCACCACTTCACCAAATTGGTTTTCAGCCTCCGGTAATTGCCACATGCGCAGCATGGTTTGCCTCCTTGCTTCATCTTAATAGGATTATACGCGGTCAACACCCGACTGTCGAGCGCGCCTCACACATTCAAGTCGTAAATCAACTTCAGACCTTTCAACGTCAACTGCAAATCGACTACATCGATCACGTCGGTGACGGGCGCGATAACTTCCGCTAACCCGCCGGTGGCGATGACCTGCGCGGGGCCGAGTTCCGCCTTGAGGCGCTTGACCAGCCCTTCGACCAATCCCGCGAAACCCAGCACGATGCCCGACTGCATCGTCGTGACGGTGCTCTTGCCGATCGCTTTAGGCGGCCGCACGAGTTCGATCTGAAAGAGCTGGGCGGCCGATCGGGTGAGTGATTCCAACGACGTCACCATGCCGGGCGCGATCGCACCGCCTAAATATTCACCTTGCGCCGAGATGCAATCGAACACGGTTGCCGTGCCAAACGCGATCGCAATCGCCGGGCCGCCGTACAGGCGATAGGTCGCCAGTGAATTCACCACGCGATCCGCGCCGACTTCGCGCGGATTATCAACCGCGAGTTTCACGCCCGTCTTGATGCCCGGCCCAACGATCACAGGCGTGCGATGCAGATACTTGCGCGACAAGTCTTCAAACACCGAGCGCAGCGGGGGCACCACGCACGATAGCGACACGCCAGTGATCTCGCTGGCTGGAATGCCGGAGGCTTGCAGCAAGTTGAGTAATAACATGCCGTAATCGTCGGTGAGTTTGTGCCGCTCGGTGGCGATGCGCCAATTGGCAAGCAGCTCGTCCCCACGAAAGACGCCCGCTTTGATGGAGGTGTTGCTGATATCGAGTGTCAGGAGCATAGTGATTATTGGCCGGAAAACTCACAACCTATTTTGGACAACACCGTTGCTGGATCAGTCACCTCGTGCACGATCCATTCCGCATTATAGATGTCCTGATGCAAGCCTGCTACGACGACCTTGGGCGCGGCCGGATCGGAGCTGCTCAGCTGCGCGCACCACAGATCGTTGGGCGGATACGGAATGGGTTTTGAGGAACCCCAATACTCCGTGCGCGTCAGTGTGGGCACCGTCGTCGCAGTCATGGTCAAAGGCCGGACACTCGCGTCGGTTTGCGCCTCATCGCGCGGTGTGGGCGCCGTCGTCGCCGTCACGGTTAAAGGCCAAACGCCTACGTCGACTTGCGCCTCAGCCTCATAATAGCGCTGTGTGGTTCGATAGTAAATCGCGTTGCCGAAAGAATTTTTGCTCATCTCTGGCCGGAAATTTTGCGGCAGGCGGGCCTGCGCATATTGTTTGATCGTCAATGTAGGAATCGTCGTCGAACGTCGATAAGCGACATATTCTTCCACGGCCGTTTCATGCGACGGACGCGGACTCGCACGAGTATTCCAAATCAGCACAGCCGTCACTGCGATGGTCGGCAGACACAGGACGAGAATAACTCTGAACAGGCGATTCATCATGCCCTCCTTCATTGGGTCGATTGACCGGGGCTCAGGCGCGTGCGTCCCACCTGTGGTGGGCGTCCTACCTGTGGTAGGCCACCTCCCCCGTCAACCACTGTCCGTTCTCATACAAGAAATTATCGATTAACCTCGGCTTACCCACGCGCACCGCCATCGATAATAGTACACCCTCCCCTGTCGCCGCAGTTTGCGACGGGGGAGGGGCGGGGTGGGGGTCCAACTCCTGCAACGTCGTCGCATTCGCCGCCGACACATAATCGAGTTTCGCCAATGGTTCAGATTCGATGACGCCGCGCATGATCGATCGCAAGTGATCGCCATCCCGCTCGCCGCGATCGAACACCTCTTTCGCGGCATTCAACGCCCGATAGAGCACCGGCGCTGCACGGCGATGCTCCGCGTCGAGATACGTGTTCCGACTGGACATCGCCAGCCCATCAGCTTCGCGCAGCGTCGGGCAGATGATGATGTCGATCGGCATGTTTAGGTCTTTTACCATACGTCGGATCACCACCGTCTGCTGCGCGTCCTTCTGCCCGAAGTAGGCGCGCTCCGCCCCGACGATGTTGAACAACTTCGCCACCACCGTCGCCACGCCGCGAAAGTGACCGGGCCGCGACGCGCCTTCCAGAACCTTCGTCACATGTTCGACAGTCACGTAAGTCTGGTAATTCGGCGGATACATCACTTCCGGCGTGGGATTGAACACCAGATCGACTTCCAGCGATTCCAGCAATCTCAAGTCCTGATCGAGATCGCGCGGATATGCGGCGAGGTCTTCGTTCGGCCCGAACTGCGTGGGGTTGACGAAGATGCTGACCGCCACGAGATCATTCTCAGCCTTCGCCCGCTTCACCAGCGATAAGTGGCCCGTGTGTAGATAACCCATCGTCGGCACCAGACCCCATGAGCCGGGCAGGGCGGCTTTGGTTTTGCGGAATTCTTCGATGGTGTTAAGAGTCTGCATGTGTGTTCCTAATAAATATTCGGATTGCGACTATTCAACTGCCTTCACTTCGCTAGACCACAACCTTGAATGCCACCTTCATAATAGCGCACGAATGCGCTGGGCGCGTCTGCAAAATCGACTTGCAGAAATACCTCATTTACATCTCTAAAGTTGTAGTTAGGTTCGTCTTGATTGTAGGAGGTTACAGTTGTCGTGTGCGTACCTGAACTCTTAAGCATTGAATCCTGAAGAAATGACCAACACTCTTCGTCCACCCACAAATACGAGGGTATATCGCTTGTAGGCAAGACGCCAACTGGATGTGAACCAGCCGCTCTAAGAAGTTGCTCGGTCTCTTTCAAAGCAGAGGTTTTCGCATCATCTGTTTTCCATCCCGTAAAGAGCCAGCCACAGAATGCAACAAGACCGATTGCAACCACAGCGGCAGCAATCAACCACCATTTGAGCGCTGAGCGTCGTAGCATATTCCCTCTAGTCGATGATTCCGCTGATTTAGTTTTATCTGCGTTTATCCGCGCGCATCAGCGTCCCATTCATTTGAACGGAACCTCGACCACCTTCACCGCAATCGCGTCCAGCAGCGCGTAGCTCTCTCCACTCAGGTGACGACTAGCGAATCAACGGTAATCGCCGCACACGCAACCGCTTGGCCTGAACGGTGACTGCTGCACCGGCTTCCAAATCGTCGGCGCATTGCTTCAAGACTGATTCGAGCAAATCGGTTAACGCTTCAGCGCGCAAGCCTTCCATGCGAATACGAATCACAGAAGGCCACGCAGCGCGTGACAATGCGAGCAACAGATGAAAATCGGCGTCCAGCGTGACGACGATGCTAGAATCCCTGCGGCCTTGTTCCAGAATGACAACGTCGGGCGCAGCCGACAAACCAATGTCCGCGACGTGAATAGCCTCGAGGCCGCGGGCGCGCAACAGCGCTGCCGCCGACCGTGGCAAGCCTTGGTCGAGCAGCACTTTCATGCCGCCACCAGCTCAAGCGTGCGATCATCGAGACTGGCCGCGGCAAACTCCAGGGCCTGACGAATATCCTCGTCCTCGAGTTCAGGATACTCGCGTTGGAATTCAGTCCGATCGGGATAGACCGCCAGTGCTTCGAGCACGCGCCGCACGGTAATTCGCAGACCACGAATACAAGGCTGGCCGTTCATCTTAGCTGGATCAACCGTGATGCGATCGAATTTTCCCATGTGACTTCCTCCTACTTGAATGATACCTCAACAACTTTCGCTTGAATTTCTTCAAGCATCGACCTGATCTCTGCCTGCACTCTCGCCACCAGATCGGCTTCGGCCACAATCTCGGCCTTCGGTTGATCGCGCCGCTTCACTTCGACGCCGCCCTTCGCCAGCGACTTCGCCGCCACCGTCACGCGGATGGGAATGCCGATCAGATCAGCGTCGTTGAATTTCACGCCGGGGCTTTCTTCGCGATCGTCGTACAGCACCTCGATGCCGGCTTTGAGCAGCGTCTCATACACTCGATCGGCGGCTTCGGCCTGACCCAGCGAGACGAGATGCACGTGATAGGGCGCGACCGTGATCGGCCACATCAAGCCTTTGTCGTCGTGATGCTCTTCGGCGATGCAGGCCAGCAAACGCCCCGATCCAATGCCGTATGATCCCATCACGATGGGCTTTTGTGTCCCATCGGTGGCGAGGAACGTCGCGCCAATCGCGGCTGAATAGCGCGTGCCTAGTTTGAAGATGTTACCCACTTCCACACCGCGCGACGTGTAGAGCGGTTGCCCGCAGTTGATACACGCATCGCCATCACCTGCTGCCGCGAGGTCGGCGATGATCGTCGCCTCGTAATCGCGTCCGATGTTGGTGTTGAGCAGGTGATAACCAACCTCATTCGCGCCTGCCACCAGATTGGGCGAAGACGGCACGGCATCATCGACGATCACGGTGACGCCGCGTAAACCGATCGGACTGGCATAACCCGGCGTGGCTCCCACATCGCGGATTTCGTCCTCGGTCGCAGGACGCAGCCAATCGGCCTTGGCGACGTTTGAGAGTTTCGTCTCGTTCACTTCCATGTCGCCGCGCACCACGGCAAAGATAAACTCTTCGCGCGTGCCCGTACCCTCTTCGTGACCGGCGATCATGAACACGGCCTTGGCGGTCTTGCTCTTGGGGATGCCGAGCAGATTCGCCAGCGCTTCGATCGATTTGCAATCGGGGGTTGCCACTTTCTCGATCGGCTTCAACTCTTCCGCAGGCGGAACTGACTTTGCAAATTTCGCAATCTGCCGGTTCGCGGCGTAGCCGCAATGGCGGCACAACACCAACGTATCTTCACCAATCGGCGTAAGGTACATATATTCGTGCGCCAGCGAGCCGCCCATCATGCCCACGTCCGAACCCACCGCAATTGCGGGCAGATCGCAGCGATGGAAGATGTTGAAGTAGGCCTGATAATGCGCGCGATACTGCTTGTCCAACCCGGCTTCGTCCGCGTCGAGGCTGTACGAATCTTTCATCGTAAATTCGCGTACACGGATGAGACCCGCGCGCGGACGAGGATCGTCGCGGAACTTCGTTTGAATGTGATACACCAACTGCGGCAGTTGGCGATATGATCGGATCTCGGTCTTGCACAGATCGGTGACGACCTCTTCGTGCGTCATCGCCAGCACCATGTCGCGCTCCTTGCGATCTTTGAAGCGCGCCATCTCCGGCCCGATCGAATACCAGCGCCCGGTGGCCTGCCACACCTCGGCGGGATGCGCCACCGGCATCGTCATCTCCTGCCCGCCGATGGCGTTCATCTCTTCGCGCAAGATGTTCTCGATCTTCGTCAGCGATCGCTTCGCTAGCGGCAGATACGAAAACAAGCCTTGTCCCAACTGCCGAATAAATCCCGCGCGCACCAGCAGCTGATGGCTAATCGCTTCGACGTTGGCGGGTGGTTCGCGTAAGGTTGATCCGAAGTGGTGTGAAAGGCGCAATGTAAATCTCCGTGAAAAGTGAAAAGTGATGAGCGACGAGTGAAACGTGATGTACAGGTCTAAAACTGCGCGAGGAATTGACCGGGTGTGACAATCTGTAGTTCGGTTATACGCGCAAAGTGCCGATCGTTCAATGTCAGTAGCGGCAGATCGTACTCCAGACAGATGGCCGCGATCAGCGTGTCTTTGATGCCAATGTCTTGATTGCGGCGTTGGAGTTCGGCATGCAAGCGGGCGGCGCGTCGCGCGGAGCGATCGTCAAACGGGGCAACCAGCATGGCGTTGAGTAGGGCATTTTCGCCGCCGATTTGTCTGCGGGCGCGCGCCATGCCAAACAACAATTCATACACGGTGACGGCGGTCACATAGCAAATAGACTCGCGCACGGCGCGTTCAACCGCCGTCGCCGCCGGTTCTTGTCCGCGCAGATACGCGATCAACATGCTGGTATCTAGGCAGATTCGGCTGTCGTCCATGTTTGCCAGCCTTGTTCATTGGCTTTCAGTGCCTCGTCAAAGCCTTCGTCGTCGGCCAGCGCGCCGCGCAGACTGAGAAACTGATCGAGGTGGGCCAGGCGTAATGTCTCGCCATCGACAATGGCCTTCACTTCGTCGCCCTCGTGTAATTTCAGTGCTTTCATCAAGCGCAGCGGAATGGTGATGGCATCTTCGGTCGCGCTTCTAACAATCATCGTCATGTTTAGCCTCCTGTTGCTTGAATTCTATCACTTGAATCGGCTAAGTCCGGGCTGGCCCACGTGTCCCACAACTGAGCGCGGCGATCATCCGGCAAGTCAATATACTGCCCCAGCGTCACGTTGTCGAAAAACAATGTGTCCGGTGACAAACGTTCACCGCCCAAAGTCGTTTGCACAGCTGCCTGTGTGTATTCTACGCTAGCACGGGCTTCCTTCAAGGTGCGTGACGGGATCACTGCGGCCTCGCACAACTCAGGCGCTAATTCGAGCAAGCGTTGCCGATCGGCCAGACTCATTTGATGAATGGCGCTTGCCAGTTGTTCAACGCTCACTGGTAAGGTCGGCAAAGATGTTGTCAGTGCTGTACACCTCCGCACGCGGAATGCGCGATGATTGTAGCATACTGCCCTTGTGCCTAGCGCGCCGCTCGCAACTGTCGCTGCAATTCTTTCTCCGCGCTCTGCGCGTCCTCGACCGAGTAATTCTTTTCAATCGCACGCATCAAGGAAGTGAGCAGCGTATTAACGGGCGTGGGGATGCTCAGCGTTTGTCCCTGCTCGACGATTTTACCATTGATGGCGTCGATCTCCGTGGGGCGTTTACCCAACACGTCTTGCAACATCGATGAGTGATTGGTCGCCGTCATCGTGGCGACTTGCTTCACACGTTCGACCGGATCAGGAAATGGCAGCGTAATGCCTTTGGCCTGTGCGACGGCGGTGGCTTCCAAGGCGGCGGCCCTCATCAACCCGATCGTCTCTTCGCTCTCAAGGAGCGCGCCGTTTGGCACACGCAGAATCGCCGTCAACGGATTGATTGCCGCGTTGATGATCATCTTGCCCCACACCAGCCCGTCGATGTCGGCGGTGACGTGCGATTTCAAGCCAGCCGAGTTGAACAACGCCGAGACTTCATACGCGCGATGACTCACGGCAAAATCGCGGGGCGCGGCCAACTCGATCGGGACGTAGCCTAAATGCGTCGCGCCGCGCCCGCTGGTGCGAATCCGCCCCGGGCCGAGCAATGTCGCACCCTGCATCGTCACACCTTGCAGTGCCCGATCGCGTCTCACGTATTCCGCCAGAATCTCGATGTTGCCCAGGCCGTTCTGCAAGGTCAGCGCCAGTCCATCGGGCTTGATGGTCTTCGCGGCGACCTCGGACGCTTTGATCGTCTTGTAGGCTTTGGTTAACACCAGCGCCAGATCGGCGGCGGGGGCATCGTCGGGATGATAGGTCGTGTGTACGCTGTGGCAGCAGCTGTCGCCGTCGATGGTGATGCCGTGCTGCTTGATCGTCTCGATCGCATCTGCCCACGAACCGATCATCGAAACGTCGGCTACATCCGATAAGCGCGCCGCGAACAACGTCGCCATCGCACCGGTGCCGATGATGGAGATTTGCATTGTCATTCCCTCCGTCCCTCTTCCTCTCCATCTCTCTTTCCTTCTTTCACCGGAACGACAGCGGGACGGAGGGATGGAGAGACTGAGTGAACAAACGCTTCGAATTCCGCATCGTCGATGGCGAAGGAATTATCGGCGGTTGGAAAAGCGCGCGCGTGTACTTCATCCACATACTGCTTCACCGCCTCGACGATGATGGGCTTGATATTGGCATAGCGTTTGTTGTGCTTGGGCGAGAAGCGATCGAAGTAGCCGAGCAGATCGTGAAAGACCAGCACTTGCCCGTCGCAGCCCGCGCCGCCGCCAATGCCGATGGTCGGAATCGACAATTGCTTCGAGACAAACTCGCTTACGCGATCGGGTGTGGTTTCCAACACGACGGCGTACGCTCCGGCTTCTTGCAAGGCCAGCGCATCTTCCAGCAATTTCTGCGCGGCCCCCGCTGTTTTACCTTGCACCCGATAGCCGCCCAACTTAGATACCGATTGCGGCGTCAAGCCGATGTGGCCCATCACGGCGATGCCCGCGTCGACGATGGCTTTCACGATCGGGGCCATGGCTGCGCCGCCCTCGAGCTTCACCGAATCGGCGCCGCCTTCCTTGAGGAAGCGTCCCGCGTTGCGAATGGCTTCGTGGGCATCGGCCTGATACGACAGGAACGGCATATCGCCGACGATGTGCGCGAACTTCGTGCCGCGTTTAACGGCCGCCGTGTGGCTGATCATCACGTCCATCGTAACGGGCACGGTGGAATCGTAGCCCAGCACGACCATGCCCAGCGAATCGCCGACGAGGATCAGATCGACGCCCGCTTCGTCGACGGCGAGCGCGCCGGGGTAGTCGTAGGCCGTGATCATGGTGATGGGTTCGCCGCGCTGTTTCTTGGCGTGGAGCGCGGGGATAGAGACTTTTTTGCGATCCATGTTGACTCTCCTTCAACTGAGTTGATAGTAGGTCTGTTCTGCTCGTAGCCCGCGTCCGCGCGGACGCGGGCTACGAGCAAGTTGCAAACGTAAACGCCCGATCGGCTGGATCAGCGATCGGGCGTGAGAACACACAGGGTTTTGTGTTGTCTCCGTCTCGGTCGTGTGACGATCCAAGCGGCTATCTTATTGACCTGTCATGCTGAGCATAGCGAAGCATCTCGTTTGACTGACCGAGATTCTTCAGCGCAACACCCTGTCCGCTGTTATGCAGCGGGGGCGCGTTAGGCGAAAGCGCGCTTCAGAATGACACTTTTGATAATTGCTCGCTGCTCACGATGTAAGTCAACGGCACTTTGATTATACCTCACCTGATATTCGGGTGTTGCTCTCCCCCTCTCCTGAGTTGCGCCTTATCAACTCAGGAGAGGGGCGGGGGGTGAGGCCTACCCAAATCTTCCCGTAATGTAGTCTTCCGTCTGCTTCTTCTGTGGTTTCACGAAGATGCGCTTGGTCTCGCCGTGCTCCACCAACTCGCCCAGCCAGAAGAAGCCGGTGAAGTCGCTGGCGCGCGCGGCNNTGCGTGACGATGACGATGGTGTACTTCTGCTTCAGTTCCTGCATCAAGTCTTCGATCTTCAGCGTGGCGATCGGATCGAGCGCCGAGCAGGGTTCATCCATCAGGATCACTTCCGGCTTCACGGCGAGGACGCGTGCGATGCACAGGCGCTGCTGCTGGCCCAGTGACAGATCCAGCGCGGGGCCTTTCAGCTTGTCTTTCACATCGTCCCACAAGGCGGCATCGCGCAACGACTGCTCGATCACATGATCGAGACTGGTCACTTTCATCTTCAAGGCGCGCGGCCCGAAGGCGACGTTGTCGTAGATCGATTGCGGAAAGGGATTGGGTTTCTGAAAAACCATACCCACCCGCTGGCGCAGATCGACGACGTTGAACGCCGGATCGAGCACGTTCTCGCCGTTGAGCATGATCGAGCCATCGGCGCGCGTGCCGGCGATGGTGTCGTTCATGCGGTTGAGGCAGCGCAGGAACGTCGATTTGCCGCAGCCGCTGGGGCCGATCAGGGCCGTGATCTGTCGTTCGGGAATATTGAGGCTGATGTCGCTTAAGGCTTGCTTGCCACTGTAATAAAAATTGAGATGTTCCACTTCGATCTTGTTCGTCATTTAGGTAGTCCTCTGTTCCCAGGCATAAGCCACGGCCTGTTCCAGCGTCATGGCGCGGCCCGTTGCTGTTGAGGCCGTGAGTGCTTCTTCGGTGAGTTGGGCGCGAATCAAAGCGTAATCTCGATCGACCTCGGCCTGTTCGATGAATGGGCGCTGATCGCCAATCGAGGCGCGGACGGCATCCGCCCAGGCATACAGGCGCACGGCGCGCTCCAATTCGTTTTGTCGCACGGCCAGACTCGCCAATCCTTCCAACGCATACACCACGCCAATTTTACTCCCCATCTCGCGAAAGCGTTGCTGCACTTCGGCGAACGTATCCTGCGCGCAGTCTTCTTCGCCCTCGCGCAAATACACATACTCCAGATTGACCGTCGACCAGAGCGCGATCACCGTGATGCCGGTTGCCTGGCACACCGCCAGGCCCTGCTCAAAGTAAGCGCGGGCGCGATCGTACTGGCTCTGCCGCATAGCGAGTTCACCAAGGCGCATCAGGATCATCGGGTCGGGTCCGCCGATCGAATCTTGCAAGTGCAGGCTTTCTTCCAGCCAGTGCTGCGCCTGCGCAAACTCACCTTGACGCAGCAACAACGTCCCCAGATCGCTTAAGGCATAAGCGGTCCCGATCAGATCACCGCACTGGCGAAAGATGGTCAGACTCTCTTGCAGGTAAGCGCAGGCCCGGGTCACTTCTTTGTTGTCGGCGACACCGCCCAGATCGAGTAAGGCAGTAGCGATGCCCGCCTGATCACCTAGTTCCCGATAAAGTCGTAGACTTTCCAACACTTGCGGGTGGCCGGTTTCGTAATCGTCCATCAGGCACACGATAGTGCCCAGCGAATCGAGGCAGTGCGCTTCGCCCGCCACGTCGCCCAGTTCTCGATAGATTTCCAAACTTTCCTCGGCTAGTGTGCGCGACTCGGCCAGATCGCCCTCCCACGAGATGAGGTTGGCCGCCGTCTCCAACGCTTTGGCGCGCAGCGCGGTGCGCGGTTGAGCATCGGGTTGTTGCAATAGCTGCATCAATCGTCCGGCCACCGCGCTGATCGATCCGTAGCGCGTCGTGAATTCATACAACGCACTGGCCAGGCGCAGGCCCGCTTCCATATAGCCATCCAGCGACCAGTCCAGGGCGGCATGCAGATTATCCATTTCATCTTTCAGCTGATTCAGCCACAGCACCTGCTGCGATCGGCGCAGTTCCGGTTCGGCGCGCTCGGCCAGCTGCACAAAATAATCCAGATGCCGATCCCACACGCAATCGGTGTCGCAGAAGTCCGATATCTTTTCACGCGCATACTGGCGGATCGTTTCCAGCAGGCGATAGCGCACCCGATCGTGCTATGCCCCTTCGGCGCTGACGAGCGATTTGTTCACTAGCTGCGTGAGCAGGTCCAGCACATCGTCAGGTTGGATCAAGCCCGCGACGTCCTCGTCCGCCCCGATCGCTTCCGCGGCCTCCAACGTCCAACCGCCCGCGAAGACCGACAGGCGCCGCAACAAAGCGCGTTCTGCGTCAGAGAGCAGGTTGTAACTCCAATCCATCAGCGCGCGCAGAGTTTGCTGACGTGGCAGGGCAGTGCGACTGCCGCCGGTGAGCAAGCGGAACGCATTGCCGAGCCGCGCAGCGATCTGCTCAATGCCCAGCACATTCACACGGGCCGCGGCCAACTCGATCGCCAGTGGAATCCCATCGAGCCGTTGACAAATCTGCGCGAGGGCGTTGGCATTTTTGGAAGTCACGGCGAATTCCGGCAGAGCCAGCCGCGCACGATCGACAAATAGCTGCACCGCTTCATAGTGCGCGAGCGTCTCAAGCGAGGGTGACTGATGCAGCTCTGGAATGGAAAGTGAAGGCACGCGAAACGCCGTCTCCCCGGCGATGCCCAACTGCTCGCGGCTGCTGGCGAGGATGGTCAAATCGGGGCAGGCCCGTAGCAGTAACTCGACTAACTGCGCGCAAGCTGCAATCACATGCTCGCAGTTGTCCAGCAGCAGCAAGGTCTTGCGGCCTCGCAAATAATCGAGGAGCGTGGTCACGAGCGATCGGCCTGATTCTTCGCGCAGCCCCAACGCCGGATCGGCCACCGGCGCTAACTCGATCAGCCATACACCCTGCGGGTAGTCGGCTAACAATTCCTGACCCACTTGCAACGCCAGGCGCGTCTTACCGCAGCCCCCGATCCGGTCGCGTCACTAGGCGGGACGTGGTGGTTTGCAGCAAATGTGTGACCTCGGCGATCTCTTGCTCACGCCCGACGAACGTGGTCAACTGACGGGGCAGATTGTTGGTGGCGGGTGGTTTCACCTCGAGCGGTGCGCGGTTCGCTGTCACCGGTTCACTGTGTGAGAGTTGTCCGTACAGCGCGCGCGTCACTTCCGACGGTTCGACATCGAGTTCACGGCGCAGCGCCTCGACGCAGCGTTGATAGGCGGCAGCCATGCTCGCTCGATCGCCGGTTGCACTGTGGGCCAACATCAACGTGCGATAGGCGGGTTCCGGCACGTGCCCCACTGCGATCCAGCGTTCAGCCCATTCCATCACCGCGGGCCAGCGTCCTTCGGCCACCGACCGATCGAGCAGCAGGGAGAGCGCGTGTTCGTAGATCGCCTGCAAGCGTTCGCGTTCCGGCTCCACCCATTCGTCGTAGAAGCCCGGCAGTAATTCGCCATGATAGACCTCAATGCCGCGCAGAATCTCATCGATCGGAGTATCGGCTGATACCGCTTGTTCCAACACGGTGACATCCAGCCAGTAATCGGCGTCGGCGTCGAAGGCGATGGTGAGATCGTCCGCAATGAAGTAGTCGCGTTTGCCAGGCTCCAGCGCTTTACGAATGCGCCACAGCGCCTGACGCAGATAGCTGCGGGCATTGACCTCGGTGGCATCGGGCCATAACAGTCCCGCCAGCCGCTCGCGTCGATAGGGTGTGCCGGGTTTCAAAGCGAGATACGCCAGCAGCGATTGGGCCGGTCGGGAGGGAAGATCGATCGGGCGGTTGTCCAGCCGCAGATTGAATTGTCCGAGCAGTCTCAGTTCAAGCATCGGAGTCTCTGATTAAGTGAGCGCGGTTTTGAGGTTCAACCTCTCAAGTATATCACCCCTTGAACGACCAGAAAATCGATCGAACATACGCCGCAACATACGGTGAAAAAACGCCCCACCGCTATAGTAGAGCCAGAAAACGCGATTAAGTGACAGCCAGTTCAGGATCAGGAGGTTCAAATGAACAGCAACTATGGAATGGTAAAGCATGTCATGGTCGCCGAGCTGGGACGCTTGTGGAACCAGTCGGAGAAAGCGCGCTGCACTGACGACAGTTCGCAAATAGAGGCGCAAGTCTGGCTGTGGCAGCACAAGACGCTGTTCCTGGCGATGGGCGTGTTAATCGTAGCCGGGTTGTTGATCGCCAGCGGGATGAGCGCTTAGCAACCCGGCGCGGCATAGGAGAGCGGGATGGAAAAATTGAACTGGGCAAGACGGGTGTGAGGGTCAGTGAAATTAGCCTGGGTTGCATGCTGATGGGCAGCGCTGTCGACCGCTCGACATCGCCTTTGATGAAGATCGCGGTCGCGTCCGCAAAGACCACGGCCCAGAGAATCTGGCGTTACTGCGCCATCTCGCCTTGAATTTGCTCAAGCACGAGAAAACGTGCAAACGGAGTATCAATGGCAAACGGATCCTCGCGGGCTGGAAGAACGACTACTTGCTCATAGTCTTGGCGGGGCTGGCCCACTTGGGAAATTAAGATGCGTTTGCCCTGCGCCGACTGGCCGGGAGCGTGGACAAAATATCTAAATCATGCTATGCTGCTAAAAAGTCAGGGGTTATACAATTCAGGTTCGGCAGGAGGCAAACAAATGAAAGCGACAGACTTTGACCTCTCCAAAGATCTCAAATTTGATCCGGAAATAGGCATTACGCGCTTTGGCAGCAGCCGCCTGTTGATTTTTAGTGCTGACGCCATCGGATTGCTCAGGCAAAAGCTCCGGGATGAACTGGGCGTGACCCGGACACGCGAATTCTTTCTGGCGTTCGGCTACCAGAACGGCTATGCTGATTTCCTGCAGATGAAGATCAATTATCAATTCGACACAGAGATGGATTTGGTGTCTTCTGGTCCTGTCATTCACACATGGGAAGGCATTGTCAAGGCAGCGATGAGGGAAATTCGCTTTGACCGGACCACCAACGAATATTATGCTGCGGGCGGCTGGTCCAACTCATACGAGGCCGAACAACATCTGTGTTTCAATCAGCCAGACGCAGAGCCAGTCTGCTGGTCGCTCATGGGCTATGCCACCGGTTGGTCTACTGCTTTCTGGCGCTCGCCGCTGATCGCCATTGAGCAGGCCTGTGTGGGCATGGGAGATGCGCAATGCGAGTGGCTCATTCAACCCCCGGCTGCCTGGGGCGAAAAAGCCAGGCCTTATCTCGCAGCGTATCAGCCGTTCTTTGATCGGCTTTCTTAGGAGGGCGCAATGGCCGAGAAACTTTTGCTCTATTATAAGTATATCTACGACGTAAAAGGCTTTACGGGAAAGATAGATCTGGCAAAAGAGACCAAGATTCCATCGACGGAAGCCGCTATCGAATCGGACACGCTCGAAAAACTCCAGTTGTTCAAGGACGCCATTCTCAAGATCACGGGCAAGCCGGCGCCCAATCTGTAACGGGGCGCGCCCTGGTACTGACGCTTGAATTCACCGCGGCCACCAACAGGTGGCCGCGGTGTTTACTTGTATCTGCTGCTGAGGCCCGCTTTCAACGGCTGGGACAAGAGTTGCGCGATGCGGTGGATAAGTGATCGGGAAGTAGCCTGCGCCGAGTTCAACATCTGTTCGCAAGCGCGGCGTCTCGCGCAGGCGTGTGAGGAAAAAGCAGGCAATCCCAAACGGGCGGTGGACCCACATGGGATTGTCTGGCGTCTGCTAGTTCGCAGTTACTTGAGATACTTGTTGAGGAAATCTGTGACTAGCTTCAAATTCTCTGCGGTTGTGAACTGTGGCCCACGGTGCCCTGCACCATCAATCAGCGTGTAGGTCACTTTGTCCGCTCCGATGGCAGACGATCGATGCGTGCCGCGATAATGCCCTGCAACGTATCCGGCACATCGAGTTGTCCAATTGCGCGCGTGGCGATTCGCGAGGTGCTGACGAGCAGTGGTCGAACTTTGGCGCAGGGCGCATTGGCGTGGATCTGGGCGCGCAGCGAGAAGACGGTTCCCATTCCAGGGTTCAAGACCGTTAAGCAGGTGGGAGAAAATTGCCGAGCCATGGAATTCGGCCCACTGACG
The DNA here is from genome assembly GCA_003154115.1 of Anaerolineae bacterium. Classification (GTDB taxonomy): domain Bacteria; phylum Chloroflexota; class Anaerolineae; order Fen-1058; family Fen-1058; genus Fen-1058. The sequence goes on along the minus strand of PMCF01000258.1, from coordinate 14,245 downwards.
CCCGAACAAATGAAAGAGATTGATCGGTTGTTGGCGCGCTAAATGTTCGATCGATTCGATCCTCCCAGAAGTCAACGGCCTCTGGGAGGATTTTTGTTGCAGCGCTTTTGTGGAAGTCATACCCGCGTGATATAATCACGCTTGATGCGCAACCTCTGGTTTTTACTCTTCATCTGTAGCTTAGTCTTGACTGCCTGCGGCGGCCGCGCAAATGCCCAGTCAGACGCCTCGGCCAAGAAAACGATCGAAGATACCGGCTCAGATACGATCGTGAATCTGGCGTTGGCCTGGGCCGAAGCGTATCAGAAGGTTAATCCGGAAGTGCAGATTTCTGTGTCGGGCGGCGGATCGGGGACGGGGATTGCCGCGCTTGTCAACAAGACGACGGACATCGCCAACGCCAGCCGCAAGATCAATGACACAGAGATACAGGACGCTAAGAAGAACGGCGTCGAGCCCCATGAAATCGAAATCGCGCGGGACGCCATCGGCGTTATCGTGAATCCCCACAACCCCGTCCAGCAGTTGACGCTCCAACAGATCTCCGACATCTACAGCGGCAAAATCACCAATTGGAAAGACGTCGGCGGAGAAAATCGACCGATCGTATTGTTGTCGCGCGAATCGAATTCGGGCACGCACGTCTATTTTTTGGCGCAAGTGGTGCGGTTGGGCAGCAGTACAGATAAGACGCTATTTTCGCAAGATACGCTGCTGTTGCCGTCCAGTGAAGGCATCATGGCGGAAGTGCGCCAGAACCCGAACGCCATCGGTTACGACGGGTTGGGCTACATCACACCAGATGTGAAGACGCTGGCGATTGCGTCTAAAGCCGACGGCGAGTACGTCAAGCCCAGCGTCGAGACTGTCAACAATGGCAAGTATCCCATTGCGCGTCCCCTGTTCATGTACACGAACGGCGAGCCGGCGGGTGATGTGAAGACTTACCTTGATTGGATTCTAAACCCTGACGGCCAGAAGATCGTCGGGGACCTGGGCTTTGTTCCTTTACAGTGATATGAACACATCCATTACTGAACACAAACGCGTGTCATTCACGGAATTTGCCGCCGAACGCCTGATCAAAGGCAGCGGCGCGCTAGCGATTCTCTTCGTGTTTCTGATCTTCGCGTTTTTATTGCGCGAAGGCCTGCCCGCGTTTACCGAAGTGCCGCTGAATAATCTCTTCTCTTCGCGCTGGTACCCCACCGAAAATTATTTCGGCATCCTGCCGCTGATTTTTGGATCGCTGGTGGTTACGATCGGGGCGGCCATCATCGCCATGCCGATCGGTTTGTTGACGGCCATCTTCATCGCCGAGATCGCGCCCCGCTGGCTGCGTGAAATCCTCAAGCCGATGATCGAGATCGTGGCGGGCATCCCGTCGGTGGTGTTGGGGTTCTTTGGGATGGTCGTTTTATCGTCAGTAGTGCGCGATACGCTTAACCTCCCGACCGGCTTGACGGCCTTTACCGGCTCGGTGATTTTGGCGTACATGGCGCTGCCGACGATCGTCAGTGTGGCGGAAGACGCGCTCGACGCGGTGCCGCGCAGCTATCGCGATGCGGCGCTGGCTCTGGGCGCCACCAAGTGGCAGACCATCTGGATGGTCACGGTGAAGGCGGGCAAGTCGGGCATTCTCACGGCGATGATGCTGGGCGTGGGCCGCGCCATCGGCGAGACGATGGCGGTCTTGATGGTGACGGGCAACGCCGCGCGGATTGCGCTGGAGCCGGGAGCGCTCTTCATGCCGGTGCGCACGATGACGGCCACCATCGCCGCCGAGATGGGCGAGGTGGCGCAAGGCAGTACGCACTTTCATGTGTTGTTCGCCATCGGCATTGTGTTGTTTGTCATCACGTTCATCGTCAACTTAGTGGCGTCATTCGCCATGTTCCGGCAAGCGAAGCGCTCAGCACGCTTGTTGTCCTGATCCACGGATTACGTCGATGTCTCGATTTGCGATTCAACGCTTAGGCATAGGTTTCCTCGTCTTGGTGACGATCGCCGTCATCATTCCGATCATTGCCGTGATCGGCGTCATCGTGGTGCAGGGCCTGCCGGCTATCACGGCAGAGTTCCTCTTCATGGCGCCGCGTGATGGCATGCGGGCGGGCGGCATTTGGCCGGCGATCGTCGGCACGTTCTGGTTGACGATCGGCACGGCGATCTTCTCTGTTCCATTGGGCGTGGCGATTGCCATCTACTTGAGCGAGTATGCGCGCGACAACAAGTTCACGCGGATGATTCGTTTGGCGATCATCAACCTGGCCGGGATCCCCTCGGTGGTGTATGGCTTGTTCGGGTTGGGGCTGTTTGTGTTAGCGTTGGGTTTTGGATCGTCGATCCTGGCTGGATCGCTGACGCTATCGATCATGACCCTGCCCGTGATCATCAGCACGGCGGAGGAAGCGTTGCGATCGGTGCCGCAGAGTTTCCGCACCGTCAGCATCAGCCTGGGCGGAACCAAGTGGCAAACGATCCGCAAAGTGGTGCTGCCCAATGCGCTGCCCGGCATCATCACCGGCGTCATCCTCGGATTGGAACGCGCGGCGGGCGAGACGGCGCCGATCTTGTTTACCGTGGCGGCCTTTTACTTGCCGACTTTACCGAGCAGCATCTTCGACAAGACGATGGCGCTGCCCTACCATTTGTTCGTTATCAGCACGCAGGTGCCCGGCATGCCGCTGCAATTGCAATTCGGCACGGCGCTGGTGCTGCTGGTCTTTGTCTTGTCGATGACGTTGATCGCCACGATTATTCGCAGTTACTATCGCCGCAAGCGCGTGTGGTAAGGGCTCGTTAAACAACAACTTCCCGGTTTGCTCGCGTTCCGCTGCGCGGGGTCACATCCGGCGGCTGGATGTACCATCCAGCCGGAGCACAGCGGAACTTATTCTTTGACAAATACTAAGCATGGAACGCACCCCCAAGATCGTCATCGAACATCTCAACTTCACCTACGACGACGGCACCGAAAGCCTGGTCGATATTAGCTTTACGATCTATGCCAACGAGATCACGGTGATCTTCGGCCCAGCGGGCGGCGGCAAGTCGACGCTGCTGCGCGTGATCAACCGGCTCAACGATCTGACCGACGGCACGCAGATGACGGGGCGGGTGCTGCTGGACGGGCAGGACATCTACGCCAAAGAAGTGGACGTCGCCGCGCTGCGCCGCAAGGTGGGCATTGTCTTTGCGCAACCGCTGCCACTGCCGTTGTCGATTCGCGCTAACCTTGAGTATGGCCCCCGGTTGGCCGGCCTGCGTGACAAACAGCGGTTAAACGAATTGGTCGAGCAAAGTTTGACGCAGGCCGCATTGTGGGATGAAGTCAAGGATCGGCTCGACGAGTCGGGGTTTGCGCTATCGGGCGGGCAGCAGCAGCGCTTGTGCCTGGCGCGCGTGTTAGCCCTGGAACCGGAAGTGATCTTGATGGACGAACCGATGTCGGGGCTCGATCCGCTGTCTACTGCGAAGATCGAAGATTCGATGCAGGTCTTGAAGCAGGAGTACAGCATCGTCATTGTGCCGCACAATATTCAGCAGGCCGCGCGGGTGGCCGATAATGCCGCGTTCTTTTTGCAGGGGCGGCTCATCGAAGAAGGGCCCGGTAAAAAACTGTTTACCAACCCCACCAACAAGCAGACGGAGGATTACATCACCGGGCGGTTTGGATAAAGAATTAAGTCGATCAGAAACCGGGTTTCTCCAGTCTCATCGTTTATTACGATTGGGCCGGAGAAATCCGGTTTCTATACTACGAACGGTTACAGATTGCGGAAAAATCTGCTCCGCGAATTATTCGTGAAAATTCGCGGAGATTCGTGGATCAAAAAGCGCAGTTTATTCCCGTGCACAGTATATTTCACAGAAACTTCAGCGTGCCGATGATGCCTCGTAAAATTGGACGCCATTCTTCCCACAACGATTGCGGCGCTTCGATCAAAATTCCGAAGTTCATGCCGTTGTGCACAAACGCCATCAACTCTCCCTGTACGTTGCAGCCATCCTGGTAACCGATGTATTTGCCATCTTCGCCGCCGACATTGATCGAGCCGCCCACCGTCAACGTCATGGGACAGACTTTCACGGCCAGCGCGGCGACCGCATAGGCTTGCTCCCACGCATTCTCATTTGAGATTGGTCCGCTGTTGGGCCATTTGTAGAATACAAAGATCGCCGGCTGTGGCGCAGTGCCGGGCGCGCTAAAGGTCACGTAGTTCAGCTGGCTTTGATCGCGCGAGCCCAACAGTTGGCGCTGCCCGGCCAGAGTCGTCCAGTTCGACGGAATTTCAAGCGTGAAGATCGCATCGGTCGTCGTGAAGACTTGCGAGGCCGCCGGGGTCGCCGCCGGACCGATCGTGCGGGTGGGGCGCGGCGTGTTGGTCGGCGTGATCGTCACGGCGCGGCCCGGTGTCAACGTCCACGTCGGCGGAAAGAATACGGCGGTGCGACGTGTCGCCGTAGGCACGGCACGCGGCGCCGGCGCAGCACACGCACTCAAGCAGAGCAGCAGGAGAATGACGGCGGCGCGACGCATCATGCGAAATCATCTGCCAGAGGCGCCGGCAGCTGATCGGCCCGCCACTGCCGATAGGCCAACGTCCACACGCTGGTTCCGAGAATCGTCGCCAGCATGTTTCCGATCAAGCCGAGCGAGGTCATGAGTACTACGATCGGATTGGTCAGCAGGCCGCCGCGCGTCAGGGCCGCGGGCGAGGCGCCGCTGAACATGAGGCCCAACAGCGGTTGGCCCACGCAGGCGAAGACTATCCCGACGAGAAAACTCAACCCCAGGAAGATCAAGCCAATCATGATGAAATCCCCCAGCTGGGTCGCCAACAATTGTCCGCTTAACCCCAGCGCTTTGCCGATGGACAGCTTCTCGATCACGATGGCGCGTTCGGCGCCGACCGACAGCGCCGAGGTGAGCAGGTTGACGACAAAGGCGATTGCGATGATGCCACAGACTCCGCCAAACAACCCCGAGAGCGGATTGGTCCGCGAGGTGAGGTCAATCCGGGCCAGCTGACCCCACATCACGGCGAAGGCCAGCACCACTACCAGCAGATTGGGCAGGATCAGGATCACACGCACGACGAGCAGTTGAAAGATCTTTTCTCCGGCGTCCAGCCCTTTACCCAGTGTCGCGCGTTCACGCATTTCCAGCTGGTTGATCAGGTGGATCAACGCCGCACCGCCGAACGTGGCAAACACAAACCCGACCACGCCGAGGACGATCAGGATGGCGAAGATCGGGGCGAGCGTGGTCTGTATAGACTGGAGCGTGGTCGCCTTACTTAGGTTCCGTATGGTCTGTTCATTGAACAGGAAGAATGCACCCAGGTTGCTGGTCGCTACGGTGATCAGCAGACTATACACCCACAACACCGGATGCAGCATCTTGCCGAAGGAGTTGGTAAACAATCCCCAGTGATTCACGCACTGCCTCCCTGCGGTGGTTGGTTATTCGATGATCCCGGAGGTGTCAGCGGTTCGATCTGCGGAATGGGTTCGATTGGGGGCGCGACAGGCGGCGTTCCGGCGGCGGGCAACTGCGCAGAGCCGTTCCATTCCCGATAGGCCAGCGTCCAGACACTGGAGGTGAAGACGTTGACCAGTGTGCCGAACAGCAACCCCAACAGCACCGTGATGATCAACGTAGGCCCGGCGACCAACATGATGGCCGCGAGTGCATTGTTGTCACGCGCACTGGCTGCCGAAAGAGCGGTGAACCCGATCGAGCCGCATATGATAGGGGCCAGGATGCAGGCCAGGATCAACCCGACGGCGATGCCCAACACGATGAACAACAACACAATCGTAAAGTAGTCGCCGAACTTGCTCCATAGCAATTTCCAGCCTTTCACGATTGACGGCCAGATGGGCAGTTCGTCGAGTACCACGGCACGCTCGGCCGAGACGCCGATGGCCATCGTCAACAATCCCACCACAAAACTCAGCGCGCCTAAGCCGGCCGCGGCACTGAAGGTTCGCGTAAACATGTTAAGCGGCGCTGCATCTTCGGGGTTGTTGAGCACCATCTGGCTAACGGCCACGGCCGCGATCAAACCCAAAATCAAAGCGGGCAGCGCCAGCACAAAGCGCACGCCCAGCAGCGGCAGGAAGCGCTTGCTGCCGGCGCGAAAGCCATCGCCCATGCTGACTTTCTGCCCGCCGCCGATGGTGTTGATCATGCCCATCAGCGCGCCGTCGGCGAAGGTCGCCAGCAAGAAGGCGAAGATCATCCAGAGGATGCCGATGGCGACGATGACGCCCAACGTCTGGCTGCTGAAGATCTGATTGAGCAGCGCGCGAAATTCGATCGGCGCGGTGGACAGCTGCCGCACATTGGGGTTGAAATCGAAGTTGAAGTTGTAGCGCAGGTTAAAGCCTCCGCTCAACGCCGCCAGCAGCCCGAACACCCACAGGGCCGAGTTGTGCCAGAAGATACGCCATGATTCTTTGAAGAGATTCCAGTGGTTCATGATCACTCCTTGAAGTTGTACGAATCTCACGAAAAAAGCCGCTCTCGTGTTGATCCATGGACAGTTAATGTCACTCGGTTGCAACGGACAACTCGCCGCGTTCTTGCGCTTGCCATTCACGGAAGGCCAGCGTCCACACGCCAGACACAAACACGGCGGCAAAAATGCTGAAGAGAATGCTTATGATAACGAAAATGCCCCCTAACAGTGCCGATCCAATAAGATTCGCTAATAGGAAGTAAGTCAGCGCGAGTAGAATTACCCATAGCAGAAATATCAATCCAATCGCGATGAAATCCTTCAGCTTATGCCCCAACAAATTCCATCCGGCTTTGAGTGCGGCAAAAACAGATCGGGTCTCAAGGGCAGTCGCACGTTCAGCACCGACACCAATCGCTCCAATGACCAGTGAGACGGCGAGGCTGAAAATGAAATAGAAGATTCCTGTGCGTAACAGGGCATTTGTACTATTAAAACTGGATTGGTTGCTTAAGGTAAAAGCGTCAAGCATAGAGCCTGTTTGGAGGAAGGATACCAATACTGAATTCACCATACTAATCAATGCGCCGCTGATGAAGACGGTGATCGCCAAACTCAGAGCACCCTGGATAACAATAAGCCCATATACCGAGCCAGAAGCCGAAATGGCAAAGGGTGATAATACCGGACTCAAGACGAAACTCAACAACAGACTGAGCAACGTGCCAATCAATACTACTAGAGCCATTGATGGATACCGCCACATGATCGACCACGGCCGTTTAAACAAGCCTGAATAGTTCATCGTGTTGAACCTTTCAATCAATGATGTAATTTGGCGGTGATTTAATTCTGCGGGACAGTATACCGAAGCGACTTCCTCGCAACCTGACATTTGCCCACTTGGAACCGGCCAAGTTCTTACGTGCATGCAAAGGGATCGCGCAGGTGATCAAATGATCCTCTGCTGCGATCCCCCGCGAAACAGATTCGAAATTTGCCAACACAACCTATACCGCTTTGTTAGCCTTCCGTGCCGTGGCAACCGTCAAACGTTCTTGCAGCCAGAGGTTGATGAGACTCTCCGTGCTCAACCCGCGCGCATGGGCAACCTGGCGCACACCGCTAAGAATATCAGGATCAACTGCCACGTAATGATGGCGAGCGGTGGCGCTGACTTCAAATTCAACTCGATTGAGCGGGTAATCAGTTGTGTCATGCGTGTCCCAGAATTCAGCGAGCTCTTCCAGGCTGTGCGAATGCGAGACGCTAGTACCGCTCCTGATAGTTCGCACCGTTGTTTTGGGGCGTTTGGCGATTTTTGGTTTAGACGTGTTTTTCATAGTATTTTTGCTCCTGAGTGGTCATATCCCGCGCCGATATGATCAAAGCATCACCAGTAGTTTTATGAATGAAAAAAACGATGAGGTAGCGCCCGCTGTGAGTTTGACCATGCACGGCGTAAACGTCTTCACCATGTCGCTCGCCGCGTTCCATGAATCGAAACAGGGGGTGGTAGTAGAAGACCTCTTGAACCTCATAGGGTTGAACATGGTGTTTGCGAACAATCTTTTCTTCGACGGTTTCCAACCAAATGAAGTCGCGGATCTTCATAAAGTCATCCTGCTCAGATTATAGCATCGTTAGCTTCGTGGAGGGTTACTCCCACTCAATCGTCGCGGGCGGCTTGGATGAAATGTCGTACACCACGCGATTGACGCCCGGCACTTCGTTGACGATGCGGCTGCTGATGCGCGCCAGCACGTCGTAGGGTAGGCGCGCCCAATCGGCGGTCATGAAATCTTCGGTGGTCACTGCGCGCACGGCGACGACGTGGCCGTAGGTGCGACCATCGCCCATCACACCCACACTGCGGATGGGCGTGAGCACCGCAAACGATTGACCGATGGCGCGCGTCAACCCGGCTCGATCGATCTCCTCGCGCACGATAGCGTCCGCCGCCCGTAGGGTCTGCAGACGTTCCCACGTGATGTCTCCGATGATGCGCACGGCGAGGCCGGGGCCNNGGGCCGGGGAAAGGCTGCCGCCACACGACGGCCTCCGGTAAGCCCAGCGCCGTGCCGATGGCGCGTGCCTCGTCCTTGAAGAGAAAGCGCAGCGGCTCGATCAATTCGAACTGCATATCTTTGGGCAGGCCGCCCACGTTGTGATGCGTCTTGATCTTCGCCGCCTGCTGGCGCTCCGGCCCACGCGACTCGATCACGTCGGGGTACAACGTACCCTGCGCCAGAAAGCGCGGCGCTTGACCGTCGATCTTGATCGCGTTAGCTTCACGCTCGAACAGGCGGATGAATTTCTCGCCAATGATCTGGCGCTTCTGCTCGGGATCGATCACGCCGTCCAGCGCCGTCAAATATTCTTCCACCGCATTCACCCCGATCAGGCGAATGCCCAGCGTCCGCTGGAACGTCTCCACCACTTGTTCCGGTTCGCCCAGGCGCAGCATGCCGGTGTCGATGAAGATGCACGTCAATTGATCGCCAATGGCTTGATGCAGCAGCGCCGCCGTTACCGCTGAATCCACGCCGCCCGATAGGCCGCACACCACTTGCTCGGTTCCGACGCGTAAACGAATCTGCGCGATCGATTCTTCGATGAACGAGGCGGGCGTCCACGTGGGCTTGCACTGGGCGATATCGTAGACGAAGTTGTGAATGAGCTGCGTGCCCTGCGGGGTGTGGCGTACTTCGGGATGGAATTGAATGGCGTAGATTTTGCGCTCATCATTGGCCATGGCCGCCACGGGCGAGTTGGCCGATCGGGCGATGACGTGAAATCCGGCGGGCAGTTGATCGGTGCGATCGCCGTGAGACATCCAAACGGGGATGGCTGAGTGTTGAGTGTTGAGTGTTGATTTGAAAAGAGCCGATTCATGATCGACGATTTCGAGATCGGCAGGGCCGTATTCACGCTGCGAAGACGGCGAGACTTTGCCACCCAGCGCTTGCGTCAGGAGATGCTGCCCGTAGCAGATGCCGAGGATGGGCACGTTTGCATTGAGGACATATGAGGGCAGGGTCGGCGCGCCGTCGTCGTAGACGCTGTTGGGGCCACCCGATAGAATAAACGCGCGCGCGTTGAGAGCCGCAACCCGATCGGGCAGGGCATCCCACGGAAAAATTTCGCAATAGACATTGGCTTCGCGCACGCGCCGCGCGATGAGCTGTGTGTACTGTGATCCGTAATCGAGAATGGCAATGGAATCTTGAGGCATGTTGACTCCTGATAAGTGAAAAGTGAAAAGTGAAAAAATCTGATGTCACTTACACATGCGGTGCAGTGCTCCCGTCACTCGTCACTCGTCATTCTTTTGGTTTTTTGCTGATCTCCCAGATGCAGGTCGGCGCACCCTGTGCACGGCATTGCACTTCTTCAATCTCCAACTCTTTGCCGGTCTGCCAGTTGAGCAGCCCTTGAATCACTCCGCCAAAAGTCCAGCAGATGTGACCGTTGGCCTCTTTCCCGGCGCAGAGTGAACACGTCTGGGTGATGTAGGCGATCTTGTCGCCGCGATCTTCGAGGCTGAGCTGCACGTCCGGCATCAAGCGGCGATAACCATTCTGCATCGAATCCAGGCCCTTCTTGATCTGCGTGGGCAGCGGCAGAATTTTCGAAGCGATGAGGACCGCAATGCCGAAGAGTTCGCTTTGCTGCTCGATGCCGTGCCGCGCCGAGAGGCGACCCACGCGCATGGTCATGCTCTTGCCGGCGCGCCCGAAGAATTCCAGCAGGCCGCAGTTGAGGTTGGCGTAATCGGCGTATTTGAAATTGCCCGTCACCTGCAGCAATTCCGGCGGGTAGTTATCGATCAACCGGGCGAGATTGATCTGGCGCAGGATGGCGGCCAGACCCTGCTTGCCGACCACTTCTTCGGCGGCGAGCAAGGCCCAACGGATGTACGCGTCGACGATGGGCAAATCGGCGATGGGATCGTGTTCCGATCGGTTGCGGATTTCCAGCACGGCCATGGCGTCCTCCCAGTTAGTCTTGACGCAGGCCGATCTAGAGCAGTTTCCGTTTGGTTTACGTCGCTCCGGCGTCGAGCCTTTAGGCGGATTCCGGCTGAAGCCTTCGCGAAGCATCCGGAGCATAAATCATTTCGGAATTCGCTCTAGGTGCCTGCCTAATCGACGAAGACGATACGATCATCCGCCAGCGACGCAATGCGTGCCAGCGCTTCCACTTTCATGCCGGCGGCTTCCAGCAGTTCGCGTCCACCTTCAAACGTTTTCTCGATCAACGCGCCGACGCCGATGACGGTGGACCCGGCGGCCTGCGCCAGTCGAATGAGACCCAGAATCGTTTGACCACTGGCCAGGAAATCGTCGATGATGAGCACGCGCTCGCTGGTGCCCAGGTATTCCGGCGACACCATCAGATCGACGTAGTTGCCCTTGGTGTGCGAGGGGGCCGTAGTCAGAAACACCGTGTCCGGCATGGTGATGGGCTTGTGCTTGCGCGCATACACCACCGGGACCTTCAGTTCCAGCGCGGTGAGCAGCGCCGGGGCGATGCCGCTGATCTCGGCCGTGAGGACTTTGGTCGGCCGATCGGAAGCGAAGCGCCGCGCAAATTCCCGTGCGCATTCATGCATCAACATGGGATCGACCTGGTGATTGACGAAGGAATCGACTTTGAGGATACCGCGTCCGAGGTTGCGACCCTCGGCGAGAATGCGTTGCTGTAGTGCTTCCACAGTCACACTCCATGTGTAGGATGACCCATTGTACAACAGCCCGCACGATCACGCCAAGTTGGCGCGCCGTTGGCATCACAAGATTCAGTAGATTCAAAAAGCAACCCGTAGTAGCGACTTCAGTCGCTGGCTAACGCAAAACGACTGAAGTCGTCACTACGGAAACTGGATCTACTGAGATTGCTTGATTCTGCTTCGGCGAATGGGTATAATGAACACGTGTTCGAGTCACAAAAACCTGTCAGGTCTCGTGTGGTTTGTTCAAGTTGCCTGACAGGTGTGAACCACCTGGTCGATCCATAGCGCTCGATCGCAGAAGACCTGACAGGTTTAACAGCCATGACGCTTGAACTCAGCAAAGTCACCACGCAAGTGACGCACTTAGGCGAGCAGGCCGCGCAGCGCCAACGAGACCTGGATGCGGTCACGCCGCACGTCCAGCAGATTCTGCGCGATCACACTGAAGACGATCAACTGCGTCAACTGGCTCAACGTGCGATGGAAACCCAACATTGGCGCGGCGCCATCCCGATCGGGGAACCGCTCGATCGGGCCTGTGATCCCCCGCCGCATCCGGCGCGTCTCAGCATCGTCGCCGGAGATGGATCGCAGATCTATCCCGATACGCACGGCATCGCGTTGTATTACTTGATCAACATCGGCACGATCATTTTCCGGCACGGTTCCGGCCAGGCCCCGATCGTTGCGACACACCCCAGCGTCTATGGCGATGCCGAGAGCCTGTATGAAGATGATCAACTCGTCTCTGGCCCGTTGATCAACGCGCGGCGCAATTTGTCTGAACTTGTGCATGTGGTCGAACTGGTGTTGCAGGAAGCCGTTCCCGCACTGGCCTTGCTGGATGGCACGCTGGCGTTGTGGGCTCATGCCGAAGGAATCTCGAAGGATCAGCAAGATCAATTGGAGCACGATTACATTCGCCAACTTGATCGACTGCGTGAGGCGCGGCTTCCGGTGGGGGCGTTTGTGTCGCGTCCGCGCAGCACCATGGTGGCGCAGCTGGCGCGGCTGGCCACGTTTGACGATCCCGATAAGGCTCTGGCCAGCGTGATGAACGATCGCAGTAGCGCGTTCAACGGTCTGCGTGACACGGCGATCTTTGCCACGTTACTGCAGCCTGGTCAGCGCAGCGCCGTGTTTGAAGTTGCACCTGGCTGGAACACGACGTATCGCAGGCAGGGGCAGAGCATTCACTTCTTCTACGTGAATGTCGGCACGCCCACGCAGCCCATCCTCGCACGCGTGGAAATTCCGGTATGGGTGGCGCAGGATCGATCGGCGGTGGGAGTGCTGCATGCCGCCCTAGTCGAACAATGCAAAGTCTCGCCCGGCTACCCGTACGTGCTCGCGCGCGCGCACGAAATCGCCGTGGTGACGAACATGGAGCGTGCTGAGTTTGAGAAGATGATCGCGACCCAGTTAACGCGCCAGGGCCTGGAAGCGCAGCCGTCGGAGAAGGCCCAGCAAAAAACCCTGTTGGCCAATCGCAGATAATGAGGCAAGCATCGCATGACTGATCATTCTTTATCCGTAGGCCGTGTGCTGCGTTCCAGCACGGCGAGTCTTACCCTGGGCACCAAAACTCTGGCGACGGATGTGCCGCGCTTTGGCGGCTTCGTCAAAGTGGCCGTGCCCGATGGCGGCGACATCATCGGCCTGATCTACGATGTGGTGATCGAAGATGATCTGTTCGCACGCCAGCTCATCGGGGCCGAGGTGAGCGCCGAATACATCGCCGATCAACGCCAGAACCGCCAGGTGCCGATCGAGATCAGCGTGCTCGTCGTGGGGCATGCGCGCGACGGCAAGATGTATCCCTATTTGCCGCCCCAGCCGCCCATCTCGCTCGACGAGATTGTGACTTGTTCGGATGATGAAGTGATGCGCTTTACGAACGACTTCACGTACTTCCGCACCGTCTTGAGTGCTAAAGACGCACCCGCCGATGAATTGCTGGCCGCGTCGTTGCGATCATCTGCCGCAGCGCGTGGATCGAGCGGCCGGGATTTTCTGGTGAAGGCCGGGCGTGAACTATCGCGGTTGCTGGCGTTTGATGCGGTGCGACTGGAAGGCCTGCTGCGGCGGATTAAACCGTGAGGTAAGACATGGCTAAAGAAGGCGGCCCGGTCAAGTCATTGGATGAATTGCTGCCTGCCCTGCAAGCGGCCTGTCAGCGGCATGATGTCGTGCTGGCGTACTTGTATGGCTCGCAAGCGCGCGGCGCGGCCGGCCCGCTGTCGGATGTGGATGTGGCTGTGCAGTTTCGCGCTGAACTATCCAACGCGGAGCGCTTCCGGAAGTTGCTGGCGGCGATGGGTGAATTCATGGATATCTTTCAGCGCGACGATGTCTTTGTGGCTGATCTGGACGACGCCACGCCGTTATTGCGGTTTGAGGTGTATCGCGAAGGCCGTTTGTTGTATTGCCAGGATGAGGCACTTCGCATCAAGTTCATGACGGAAGCGCTGCGCGATTACGAAGATACCCGACCACTGCGTCGGCTGCAACGCGACTATCTACTGCAAAGCATCGCCGACGGTACATTCGGCCGTAAACGCGAAGCGGTAGCTGAAAAGAGGGCAAAGTATGGTACGAAGTGACATCATTCAGACCAGACTAGCGACCCTGGCGGACTATCTTGATTTGTTGAAAATCCGACGCAATATACCACTGACCGACTTGCTGGCTGATCTGCGGGAGTATCACGCGACCCTCTATGAGCTGCAAATGGCCTGCCAGATTGTCATCGACATTTCCAGCCACATTTTACTGGCAGATTTTTCACGGCGGGCGGATCGCTATCGCGATGTGATCCTGGGTTTAGGTAGTGAAGGTGTGCTCCCCAGCGATTTTGCACAGCGTATTGCGGGGGTCGCCGGTTTCAGGAATATCTTGATTCATGAATACTTGACCGTCGATCCACAGCGAGTTTACCAAATGCTGCAGACAGGCTTGGATGATCTTGCCAAATTTAGCGAATATGTCAGCGTCTACTTGCTTCCAACTGACTCAAGCCTGAATTTCGCACTTTAACAAC
>PMCF01000170.1 GCA_003154115.1 Anaerolineae bacterium | reverse complement strand
TACTTCTTCGCCTCGGCTGCCTGCGCTTGATGGAACACATTGCTCAGATCAGAAACAAAGAACGCGATTTTCTTCGGCATCTTTGACGCCGACGCTTGAGTCGGTGGAACAGCCGGAGCCTGAGTCGCCGCAGCCGGAGCCTGAGTCGCCACAGCTGGCGCTTGAGTCGGTGGAACAGGCGTCGCGGCGGTGCCACATGCAGACAGAACGAAGCTGGCCAGTACCAGCACGGTCAATAGAGTGAACAGATTCTTTTTCATTGTGGGGATTCTCCTCTTTCCTCAAGAGATTTACTTTTTAGAGACGGACTCGACGCGATGATTGGTCTCGTTCAATTTCGTTTTTAGTCCTCGAGAACCTCCTTACAAACCCGGGCCGATGGTTTCGCCCGGGCCTACAATCTCCCTTGACCGAAAGAGTGTCAGGTCAAACAGCAAGGTACCGTGCGACCGTAATCTACAAGGTCCGCGGGGCTCAGCTGTTTCTAGAGGATTTCCCGCAAGTCAGAACCCACTGACGTCCTGCGCCAACCCGTACACTAGCATCTCGGAAACGCAGCCGCCCTTCGTGAGCGCGCAGGTCTGGTACACCATATCGGCGAAGTGTTCGGGGCGCACAGCCAGGGACTCATCCCACTCGAATGGGTTAACACCTGCTGCGGCTGCCTGGAAACCGGTGTTGGATCCGCCCGGCACGAGGAGTGTGACGGCGATACCATGAGGTCGCAGTTCCGTGTACAGACACTTGGTGAAGGCATTGACACCAGCCTTGGCAGCGGAGTAAACCGACCATCCTTGCCACGAGCGGCGATCACACGCACTGGATACGTTGATGATCTTGCCGTAGCCCTGCTGCTTAAATTGGGGAGTGAAAGTCCGGCAGCTGGTGATGGTGCTCGTGAGGTTCAAGTCAATGATGCGACGGTTAATGGCATCATCCATCTCTTCGATGGGCGCCACTTTGAGCGCACCGCCCGCGTAATTGATGAGGAAATCGACCTTGCCGAAAGCGTCAAGCGTTTCTTTGAGAGCGCGCTCGAAGGTCTCCGTCCTGGTCACATCGCCCACGAAAGCCGCGACCTTCGATCCGGCCGCCCTGCAGACGTCGGCGGTGGCTTTGAGAGCCACCTCATTGATATCAATCAGGACGAGGCCCACCTGATCCACCTGCGCAAACAGCTCCGCCGTGGCCTTCGCAAATCCGGAGCCGACGCCCGTGATAACGGCCACCTTTCCCTTCAAAGACTCAGCCATGAACCGACCTCCTTTTTCGTGATGTTGTGCTTTATTTGCTTCGCAACTGAGTCAACAGTTTGCCCAGTTCTTCATCCTCAATGGCGTAACAATGTTCAGGCCCGGGGTACTGCCCGTGCTCCACTTCCGTCCGAAACCTGGTCAATGCCGCCACAATAATCTCAGTCAGATCCAGATATACTTTGAGGAAACGCGGCGACATCTCTTTGAACATCCCCAGCATATCCTGTGTCACCAATGCTTGACCATCACACGCTGGTCCTGCCCCAATCCCGATCGTGGGGATATCCAGACTCCGCGTGATAATGTCCCCCAACCGATCGGGGATACACTCTAAAATCAACGCGAAGGCACCCGCGTTCGCCAGCGCTACAGCATCGGCCACGACCGCCGACGCACTCGCCGCTGTCCGGCCCTGGGTCTGAATCGCCCCCGTGCGAACGATCTTCTGCTTGGTAATCCCCAGGTGACCCAGCACTGGTACACCGGCGTGTACCAACGCCTTTACTTTAGGCGCATCGGCGGCAGCCCCTTCCAAGTGGATACCAACGGCGTGCCCTTCTTTCATTAAACGCACGCCGTTGGCAACGGCCTGATCCACCGTCTCGTACGACCCAAACGGCAACGTGGTCACCACCATAGCGTTTCCCGCGCCGTTGACCACGGCCTGCGTGTGGTAGATCATCTCCTCCACACTCACCGACACTGCTTCCGCCCGGCCCAGGCCCACCGTGCCGACTGCATCACTGACCAGCACCACGTCTATCCCGGCGATATGAATGAATTTCGCCATCGGGAAATCGTAGGCCGTTAATAGCGTGATCTTCTCACCGCTGCGCTTCTTCCGTTGCAGCCGCGTTACCGTCATCTTGGCCGGCTCGCTCATCCCCGGCCGCCTTTCACGCTGTAGCTGCCGGCGGCAGCAATGCTTCCAACCCCACATGCGGCCCCGGAATCAGTCGCACGGATACGACGTCGCCTATCCGACCCGCCGCCTCGCGGCCGGCCGCTAGTGCCGTCTTCACCGCGCCTACGTCTCCGCGCACCATCACGGCCACATAGCCACCACCAATCGCCCGCTTTGACAGCAAGGTCACGTTCGCGGCTTTCACCATCGCGTCGGCGGCTTCAATACTTGCGACCAGTCCGCGCGTTTCGATCATGCCCAGTGCCTCGGTACCAATTACGTCCGCTATGTCTTGAGCCATGTTTCATTCTCCAGAATGATTAAATTAACTCTTGCGATACATCATTTGGCCATCATGTCGCAGCGAGTCCAAAATTGCGATGATAACCGCGTCCACGGGCCGATTAGCATCCCCGACCGCTACTCGGGCCGAACTGCCTTCCACAATCAAGACTAACTCGCCTTCGCCCGCGCCTACCATATCAAACGCTACAAACGGCAACCCTTGCACCTGACCCGCTGGATCAGCGGCTGCCACCAACATACACTTCCCACCCTCTAGCCGCTGGTCTTTAACTGTAGCAACCGCCACGCCGACCACTTTCGCGATTCGCATTCTAGCCTCCTCGCTTCTTCAGCGCGCTTACCGCTTCCACCAGTTGATCAACTACTGGACTTCCACCACCAGCGGTCTCAGCCCGACTGGCGTTCGCCGTTAGGGGCGCGTGCTGGCAGCCCTTTGGACGAGCTGACTGAGTCACGGCCTTCTCAGCGGTGGCTGGCACTACGGCTTTCCTGGCCGGCGCGGCACCCGGTACAATCAAAGCGACACCCAGCTCCTCTGCCAGCTCTCGAGCTGCATCTGTCAGCGCCACACCTGACCCCACTTCCAACTGCCGCACACCGCTGGCTACCAGGTCCTCAATATCACTTCCCGTATAGAAGGTTCGCATGGAGTCCGCCTCTCACTTTGAACGACCGGGGAGTGCCTCAATCGCTTTAATCGCCGCATCCCGAGCCTGACGTACTTCCGCATCCGTCCCGGAAAAATATAATCGTCCTGAACGTCCTCGGGGCGTGTAATTGACCAGCGTGATGTTCGCCGCTTTCTCCGCCTCATTTGCTGCCAGCACGATGTACGCCGCCGGGAGCACTTCCAACACACAGAGCGTTTGGCGCGCCAGCAATAGTCCGCCGAACGATGTCCGGTTGATGAGCTGCGCCTGAAAAGCATCCACATTGGAGATCAACAATGAAGATAAAATCTCGGGCTTCAGCCGATCGTTCTCTGTCAGCCCCAACGCTTCCAACGCTTGCCGCCCGGCCACCTGAACGGCTTCCTGGTGGTGCGAATGGATTTCCAGTGACCCATATTCACGTTCCACGGCCAGCGCGCCCGCACGCACGTCCATCGTTTTTAGCGCAATATCCATCACCTTGTAAATGTCCGACGCTGGCGCTGTCTCGATATAGACTTCCGCCATCCCCTCCACCGGAATTTCACCTTGCATCGTTTTGCCTGTCAGCGCCCCGTATTGCGGCTGCATCTGGTCAATGAGTAAGTACGTTCGTAGTTGCATGGCAATCCTCTCCTGCTCAGTCTACTGCCGGTCGGTTAGTCTGCACACCCTGCGGCAACAGTGGCTCCAGCGCCGCTTGCGGCCGAGCGATCACATGCACCGCCACCAATTCCCCCGCCCGTTTCGCAGCCGCAGCACCCGCGTCCACCGCCGACCGTACCGCCCCGACCTCTCCGCGCACAAAGACGGTGGTGTAGCCTCCCCCGATCTCTTCCTGCCCTGTCAGCGTCACATGCGCCGTCTTCAGCATCGCATCGGCCGCCTCGATCGAGGCGACCAGTCCTCGTGTTTCGACCATTCCCAGAGCTGTCAATTGCAGATGTGTTGTAGCCATTGGTTGTCCTTTACCTCCTAGGAGATTCCAAGCACTTGATTCGCGGCCTTGATGCCCGCGTTGGTATCGACCGAGCAGCCCAATTGCCTTAGAGTGGTGCCAGTGGCAGTCAGCAAGTCAATCACCCGGTTGCGCGATAGTTCGCCCAACTGCGCTGGGTCCAGAAAAAATGCGCTGTCGGAAATCCGACCAAAGGCCCCGTTCGCACCCACACTCTGCGCCAGGCCTCGCACGACATCATCTGACCGCAAATTATTGGGGCACTGAATGTCTGTCTGAGTACCCAAACACAGTCGGCGATGAGAGTCACAGCCATGACACTCGCGCCCATCGACAACCAACGACAGCCCCATCTCACTCACACCCCAACGAATAGCCTTGGCAGCAAGTTCAGCCAGAGAAGAAACAGCCGATGTGGGGCGAGGTGAGAGCACTCCGGCAGAAGACTTTGACCACAAATCGGCCAAGGCCAGCCGCATCTGGCGAGCGGCAGCTCGAGGATCGGATGCCTCGCGAATACCCCGCCCACAGATCAACACAGACACGGGCAGGTCAGCAAAGAAAGGAAGTAGATCGATCGTCATTCCGCCGGTCACGGTGACCTTGTAGCCCATGTCGATCAACTTGCGGATAATGTCCTTGTCTGCTTCCGTCCATTCGCGGCCGGCTGACTGTGCATCCCATTCGCGATGATAAACAATGCGGTCAACGCCGATCCGGCGCCATTCGACGGCCCTGGGCAGGATATCACGGACACCTGTGAGTTCCATCAGCATTTCCTTGCCTCGCTTGCGGGCAACCGCGAGCGCCTGCTCCACTGTGGACAGTGCTGCGCCGCCAATCACTGTCATCATGTCGGCGCCCGCGTCAAAGGCCAAGGCCGCCTCGAGTGCGCCGACATCCGGCGTCTTGAGATCGGCCAAGATGAGCTTATCGGGACATATCTCCTTCATTGCCCGGACGGCCTCAATCCCGGCTGCCTTGCAGAGTGGTGTACCGATTTCGATAATGTCGACTTCAGGAGCAACAAGGACCGCCATAGCCAGCGCTTTAGGCAGCGAGATGTAATCCATGGCCACCTGGAGCATAGGCGTATAATTCATAATTCGACCTCTATACTCGGCCCACTGACGGGCCTTTTGGAGTTATATACCCACACTTGTGACATATAGCATGCGATATTTTATACAAAGTAGTGTGGAAAGTGAAATTTAATTCATACCGTGAAAATTATATCACTATAGTTTCGAGTTGATAGTGACAAAATACATACCAAAACTTTGTCAAAGATCACCTCCAAAACTATTCTCATTTTTGGAAACATTAAACGACTCCCCTGAAATAACTCTAATCGCCGAAGGCCCGCCGCCAGCACAGGCGCGAGCGGAGCGTCGGGAGCGCGGCAAAAAAAGAATCGGCGAGCGTAGGCACTGGGGCCCGGTCTGCGGTGGAGCCGCTGGCTGGTCGGGCTTTGTGGATTTTCTCGCTCNNTTCGACGGCGGCGCGCGGGTTGCCCGATTCGACGCGGGCCGCGCGGGCCGTGCGCCGCCGCTGGGCGAGATCGCGGGCGGCCTGATCGAAGTGGAGGGTGCGGCGTGCCTCACGTTGACGCGCCTGCGTCGGGCAGTGGGCCAGCAGCGGGCAATCGGGCGGGCACGCAAAGCGCGCGATAAAGCGCTCGGGCTTGCGGCCCGGTTCGAGATCGGCGGTCTGGCCGTGCGGGCACGTGAGGTGCTCGGGCTGATCCGCTGTGGCGGGCGTCGGTTCAAAATCGGCGAGCGTCACGTGCGCGGGATCAGGTGCGGTGCCGCGAAAGGCGGTTTGAATCTGGGTAATGTCGTGCGGCCGCAGCGCGGCATCGACCGTCGGGCCGCCGAAGCCGCCATCGGTGTGCAGGGTGTCGACGGCGGTGCGTTCGAGCAGGGTGGGCAGCGCGTCACGCAGGAGTTCGGTATCATCGGTGGTGTTCGAGGCGGTGCGAACATCTACGATCAGTTGGAAGGGATTGTCCGCGTCGCAAGTCTCGGTGACGTTGGCGACGTAACCGCGGTAGCCCACGCCGCCTTTGGTGCGCTAGGTGGCGTCGAGATCATCGGGCGATTGAACCGTGTCGGGGCGCAGCGCGGTTCCCGGTTTCGGTTGTACGGTGCCGCTCGGTTCGATGACTTCGTTCGCGCGGTCGGTTTCGCTGGGTGGCGCGACATCAGACGTTGGGCCGGCTTCGCTGGGTGGCGCGGCGTCAGGTGTCGGGGCGAGTTCGTTGGCGGGAGTGGCCGCCGGCGTAACGGTGGCGTCGCTCGGCTGCGCGGCTGCGCGCCAGTTGAACTGTTCGCGGAAGACCCGCGCCAGGAGTTGGTACGTGTCGTGGTCGGCATACGTCGGTTGGAGTTCGACGACCCACGTCTGGAAGAGTTCGCCCAGGTGTTGCAGATGGGGCGCGGTCGTTTGGCCTTTGAGATGATAGATGAACTGGCCGGAGGTGCCGCGGAGATACGGCGCCAACCGCTCGGCGTAGTGGGCTTGTTCGGCCTCGTTCAACATCCGATGGACGCGCTGCGCGACTTCGACCAGCAATTGCAGACGACTCATTTCGCGAATGTTGCTGGCGATCTGCGTGCTGTCCATCCGCAAGCGACCGGTCTTCAATTCGAAGGCCGCGATTTGCTCGACGGTGATCTGGCCGAAGGCTTGGTCCAGCAGATTTTGGCCGGTGGCTTGCTGATGGGCGCTGAGCCGATGTCGAAAATGGTAGACGGTGCGCAGATCGAATTCGCCCGCGCCTAGAAACAGGTCTTTCGATTAAATTCTAAGTGGTTTCCACGATTTGGGAAACCAGCGTTGATACAGATTAGGCGGGCAGGCTAAAGCATGCAAGATCGTGCGTTGCAATTCCGAGAGAGGCGTCAGCAGGTAGAAAATATTTTTCGCCTAATTTCTCTTGTGCCGCCTCCAGAACATACTTTCCAAATTCCACAAGAAAGACATATTTCCACGCCAACAATGCTGACTCAGCCGGATCCACACTGCCTTTTGACATGAGAGACATCTTGTACGCAGAGAGATCACGCGGCGTAATGAGACTCACGCGTTCGCCTTGTTGTTTAAGATCATCAAACAACCTGAGGCAAATGGCGGTTTTGCCAGAGCCTTTTCGGCCTAAAATGAGCTGCTTTCGGCCCTGTTTCACCCGCTTGAAAACCGACGTGGGCAGAAAGACTTTTTGAAGAAACTCTTGTTCGGTTTCGGCACTATCGCGGCCAAAGTCCAGGCTATCAATCAAAGTAGTGTCCATCGGTTCCTCCAAAAGTCAGGGTTACTACAAGCCATTTGGCAACAAGGCTTCAACAACTACATTTGATACAGGCATTTCATTGGAGTTTCCAACGCAACACGAACAACGTTTCCTGTTCAAAGCGCTGCTCCAGCCGCCGTCCTCGAAGATGCCGGGCGCTTTCCCCGGCCCGATGGCGCACCGGCAACGGGTCCACGCCGGCGTTGACGCGACCGTATCACATAAACTTCGCTCCGGCTGCTGGTCACAGTGCGGGGCGATTTCGTTGTCCCGCGAAGTATAGCACATCAGCTTGTTTCCACAGAACGAATGCGCTCGATCGGCACTTCTTGATCGAGCGCGCAAAATCACCACAAGAACAGGCTGGAATCAGCCGCACCAGGCTATGCCCTATGCGCTGAAATCAGGCGTAGGACAGGCACGCTTCATACAGCGCATCCACCGCCGCCTGGTCTTCGCCGAAACGGCAGCGCACCGTGCGGCGTTGCTCAAAATATTTTCCGGTCTCACCCTGCGCTGCCGGATCGGTCGCCAGCCAGACGGCCGTGTCGGCCCCTTCATCAGGCGTCGCATGTCCGCCAAAACCCAGATCGTTGCTCAGCCGCGAATTCACATCGCCCGGATGACAGGCATTCACAGTGACCTCATATGATTTCAGGCGTGCTGCGAATGCCACCGTCAACATCCGGTTCGCTTGCTTGGATTGGCGGTAGGCGATGCCATTGTTGTAGCGCCGCCGCTTGAATTCCAGATCGGCCAGATCGAGATCGCCCGCCCAATAACTCGCCACATTGATCACCCGCGCCGACGCCGACTTCTTCAAATGTTCGCTGAACAACTGAGTCATCCAGAAGTAGCCCAGCACATTCGTGGCAAATTGCAGTTCGATGCCTTCGGGTGTTTCGCAGCGCTGACGCGGTGAGGCAGCAGCGTTGTTGATGAGGATATGAAGCGGGCCGCGCCACCGATCGGCCAGGGCCTGAATCGAGGCGCGGCGAGAGACATCGACCAACTCGTAACGCACATTCAGGTTGCCGGTAACCTGTCTGATTTCCTCGACGGCCTGTTGAGCCTTCGCTTCATTTCGACAGGCCAGCACGACCTCGTAGCCATCCTGAGCCGCCAACTGTCGCGCGATGGCTTGCCCGATCGCCCCGGTCGCACCTGTGACTAACGCGATGCGATTCAAGTCACCTCCTCCTACTCCGCCGTTACGCGTAGCGCGCCGATAGACGGTAACGCCGTGTCTTCCGCGCCGCGTCTTCCGCGCCGCATCCGCCACTTCCAGCCAGCCGTCGTCCAACCAGGCCGCAATCAAATCGCGCACGATGGTTGGAGTGAAAGTGTAACGCTCGTTCATGATAGGCTCCGTGATAGGTCAATTGTATGATCGAGTGCGCCGATCGGCAAACCATGCTGAGCGAGAATCACAACTGGACGACACAAATCGGCGGTCGCACCAGGAGATGCGACCGCTGATCAACTCCTGATATACTCTGCCGCACCCGACGAATTCTCTCACTCCCAGCGGCTTACCGTGATCGATGAGATGAGCAACCAGGGTCACAATCATCGGCGAAGGCGGATTCGATGAGGCCCTCAACCAGTGAGATCATGGCGAGGGTGAATTTCTTTACGCATTACTCGTTACTCATTACGATTCCCGTCGTGTAGTTCACGCGATCCTTGTTCGGAATCACATACGAGCACATTTTCTCGTTCGCCAGGAATCGATCAAACGAGCCGTGCTTCTGCATCAGTTCCGGCAGGCGCGCCGCATGACGCACACCTTGAATCGCTTTGAATTCGCGCGGGAACAGCGGCGCGCGCCAGCCCGTCGTGCGGTAGATCAAATCGGTCACGCGACGAACTTGAGGCAAGTCGTCCGGCTTATCCCACGCGCACTGATGTCCACCCAGTCCCAGATGTTGCGAGACATTCTGCACGTTGCCCGGTTGCAACTCGGCCAGTTGCAATTTGCTCAGCACCTGCGCTTGCATCTCCGCCTCGAAGTCCGAAGTGGCTGTTTGTTCGAAGGTGCTAAGCAGTTCTGGCACGGTGATCCAGTGGGTCAGCCATTCACGCACGTTGGCCCGATAGCGCTGCGCATTGATCCACGCCGAATCGGCCAGCCACAACAGCAAGGTACAGGCGCGCTTGTTTCTTAAGCGCACATCATGCAGCCACAACAGAAAGTGGATGGTGCCGAGGGGATACTTGTGGATGAAATCCGTCTGATCGATCCCGCGCAGCAAGTTGGGATTCACGCTCGATCGGTGGCCGGGGATCCGATCGGTGGGTGTGGGTCGCAGAATGTGATGGCCGATCGAGCCGCAGGCCGGATCGTAGATATCGAGATCGACCCACACGCACTCGCGCGGATCGAGCGCCGGATCGACGTAGAGCGTGGTGTAATTGTACAAACACTGTAAACAATGTAACTTGGAACGGCGGCTAGTAAGCGTGATCCCGGCATGTCGGATCCCACTGACGGCTCTATCCCTCTCTGTATGGACGGCACCTTTGCCAAGTTGTTTCCAGCGCAGAGGCAACCCGCACAGTCACCCGGTTGCCTAGTGCTCATCACAGTCATGTAATTCACCGAAGGTTTGTTCGATCGTCAGGCTGCCGACGCCGTCCGGAGCCGAATCGACTGGAAATACGCTCTGGGTATCGACCTGATTGATCGCGGCTTTAATGCAACAGTAGATCAATCGTCCCCGCGAGATCCAACGTTGTCTCCTGATATTCGCGAATGTTGCGGCGTGCTTCGCGCAGATCGAGCTTGCCGCGCACGGTTCGGGTCCGTGAGGTCCGGAGTTCAAATCTCCGCGCCCCGACAGAGACCACAGGGCTAGACCTTTAATACTAGCCCTGTGGTCTTCAAGTAGGGCAGGTCAACTTTTTGAATTTCCTCTGACCTCCCGGCTACTTTAGCCCATCTTCTCCCGAAGTATAAAAAAACGCTACCGACTCATAAGCGGAATGTTGGCCGCAAATTGTCGGAATGCGGAACGGAGAGAAGACCACATGGCTACCCACTTCACCCTGTCGCAGGCCTTCAATGGCATGATTCTAGAGAAACGCGCCAACGGCCTCAGCCCACACACCACGGCTGATTACTTGAACACGCTCAAAAAATTCCTGGATTATCTGGGAGATGATCCCCCATAGGCGTCAAGCTAACACGC
>PMCF01000267.1 GCA_003154115.1 Anaerolineae bacterium | reverse complement strand
CCCACTGCGTAACGATCCTTGGTGTCAAATTGATAGCCGGTATGGGCGGAAAGTAGACCTCGCTATCAACAAAAATATCTGGTGTCGGGGTATATTGTGCATAAGTTATTTCACCTGGCTGGAACGTTCCTAGAAAGGCAATTCCCTTTGAGGCATAGATGAGAATGAAGTCCGCCAGGTTAAAGATATCGGGATTGCCAATCGTAATTGCTTCTGGCTCGCCATACTTGTCGACAATTTCCTGAAGGGTAACATCCTGTTGTTCATGAACTGCGATGGAACTTACTACTTCATTGTCAAACCAAATCTGGTTCGGCAAATACCGATCAGAAGTGTACCAAGGGCGCCGGGGTGCCTTGGTCTCCCAAGTGAGCGCTTCGTGGCTGGGATAGGGCACGCCGAGAAGCGAAGCAGTTTCTGTTACAGTTGTCCGACCAGGAATAATTCCGTAAAAGCACGGCAGCAGACATTTTGGATTAGGCGTGCTCGCAGGAAGAGTGATCCGCGAAATAGGCTTAGGCGTAAACGTTGCTGCGACTTTCCGAGTCGGCGAAGATGGCATCGATTGAACGGTCGGCGAAACTTGGATGGCACAGCCAGTAAGCAGCACCACGCTGAGTAAACCAAGAACTAGCCATCGCATGATCGATTTACCTCCTTTGCTGTTGGCCCTATTGTGGGCTGGGATTCCCTAAGCCAGGCAACAAACCTAGCATGAACTTGTATCTTCCGCTATTAACTCGGACCTTGTCGGTTCTGGCGATCATATGCGCTGCCGTCTCTGCAAAGTCTTCTACGAGGCTTCCTTCCCGAGCATACTTAGTCCAAGCCTGGTCATCCTGTTTCCACGTCAACTTTCCACCCAGAAATGGCCAACTCCATAACCCCGATGGAATCAAAGTTTCCGTCGAACAAAAACCAAAAGTTCCAAACTTCTCGGCAAACCGAAGCGTATCATAATCTGGAGCAGGCCCCCATGGCGAACCAGCATAAGTATCAGGGTGCCGCTGCCAGGCGTGTGCCAGTTCGTGATCGATCACGCGTAGGGACATTGTGTTTTGCGCATCGGGATCGCTTCGAGGCTTCTCGACACCAGCAAGAAGTATCCTGTTTAATGACCATTCATACAGACCTTCGCCACTACCTGCTTGTATTCCCCTCGTTCCGACTGCCATGATTTTCATGCCCGGCAGGCCAAGTGTTCGCTTGAAATCTACTGTGGGGCCAAGTGCCACACGGAAAAGTAGTAAAGCTTCTTGCAGATTTTCCATCTCAGCCAGTCGCCATCGTCTGGCATAGGGTGCGCTGGTCTCGTAGCCTATGCCGTGATCGGTATTGGGAACATATATTTCTACCCCATATTCATTCTCGATCGCTTTCTTCAAGATCATGCAGTCAGCTTGCGCTTGTGTGCCAAATTCGTCATCACCAACGCTGAGTCTCCACCCGCAGTGCCCACTCGGATCGGATCGACTAATTGGATCACCCTCTGCGTAGATCCAGCCATCGAGTGACTGCGGTCTGGTATAATCGCCCTGCCACACATCTTTGGACAAGAACCTCGCTGTTTCGGGGCTGTAATACCTCGCCCGCAGGAAAACCAACTTAATGTAAGTATCGACTTGCTCGCCGGAATAACCGAAGATCGAACTGGCCGTGCCATTCGTCGTCAACACACTACCATACGGCTCATACGATTCAGCGAGGGTGACGTTGCCGTTCGCATCAACGATCTGCCGCACTGAGCCCAACGCATCCGCCAGGAGATATTCCCATGCACTGCCATACTGCGCCAGCGGCCGCGTGCCGAGGGCGTACACATATCGCGTGGCATTCGCGCCTGTCTTCGACTGTAGCACAACCGGCAGTGGTGCCGCAAGGTCTTGAGTGTAGGTAGTGACTGTGCCGTTGACGATTTGCTTCAGACGTGCGCCATCGCCGTTGTAGTTGAACAGCGAGGTCGTGGAACCTAACGTGGTGCTGATCAAGTGACTGGCTTGATCGTAACGATACTTGCTGTTGCCGTCGTTGACGAGATTACCGTTGTCATCCCACGTGTAAGTAACGCCGCCTGCGTTAATCAAGCGATTCGCGGCATCGTATTGATAGGCTGTGACTTGCGTGTTCGTGATCGTCGCCGTCTGCACAGTGCGATTGCCAACGGCATCGTAGGCGTACTGGAAGCGTTGGCCGTTGGAATACGCGGCATCAGTTAGACGATAGAGCGGATCGTAGGTGTAGTGAATGGCCGTGGTCGTGATGATCGCTTCACTCGCCGGCGGTTGATAAGCCACCACGACCTGGTGTACCGCTGGACTAACCATGGTCAAGATGCTGCTCAACGTCAAGCGATATTGGAGATAGCGACTATCGACACCGTTGATCGTGGCGTTGGAGACCGTCGTCCAAGTTGACCAAGTACCGTCTTGAGGATTTGCGGTGTCTCCGGTGCGGGTCTCGATCGCCACAGCAGTGCCGAGGGGTTGCTGGCGCAGCGTGGTCAGACTGAGCCAGTGTGCGGTCGTGCCGGCATCCAACACCCGCGAGACAAAGACACCGCTGGTGACATAGGGACTCATGCGCAGCCAATCGAGGGTGAGAACCAACCCGCCGATCTGATCGCTGGCCAACGGACGCATATCCGCGGTGAGGGCCTTCGCATGCACGGCGACCAAGACATCGTCGATGGAGTAGGTCACACTCGTTGCGGTCCAATCGATGCGATAGCGGTGGGGCGTGCCCAGGTAGGCGCCGCCCAAGTCGGTCTCGACCATGTCCACACCATCGTTGGTGCGCGCCAGAAGCGAGGTGCCGCCCGGATAACCCGTGCTGAAAATGGCCCACGGGGCGGAGTTCAGATCATTCCCGAAGCCCACATGCTGACTGGTGTTCGCGCCAAACGTTGCCACAAACTCCAGCGAACGCCCCGGCCCATAGTAGGCGTTGGTTCCGATGAGCGCCCCATCCACCGTCACGACTCCACTGCTGACGATGGCACTGCCACCCTCTGCCCACGGCGTGCTAAACCAGCCTGTGGGCAGCGCTGTGCCAGAGAACTCCGTGCTTACGGTCGGGGTCAAGATCAACTCCCCGTCGCCGCTTTGAGCAATGTCAATGTTGACGTCCGGGGCGCCCGCCTCAAACTCAGCCGCCGTGGTATCAACCAAGATAGCGGATGACTGATAGGTGACCGTCACTTGCTGCACAAGTGGTGTGACCGTGAAACTGGTATTACTGAACATCAAGCGATATTGGAGATAGCGACTATCGACACCGTTGATCGTGGCGTTGGAGACCGTCGTCCAAGTGGACCAAGTACCGTCTTGAGGATTTGCGGTGTCTCCGGTGCGGGTCTTGATCGTCACCTCAGTGCCGAGGGGTTGCTGGCGCAGCGTCGTCAGACTCAGCCAGTGCGCAGGGGTGCCGGCATCCAACACCCGCGAGACAAAGACACCGCTAGTGGTATTCATGCGCAGCCAATCGAGAGTGAGAACCAACCCGCCGATCTGATCGCTGGCCAGCGGACGCATATCCGCGGTGAGGGCCTTCGCATGCACGGCGACCAAGACATCGTCGATGGAGTAGGTCACACTCGTTGCGGTCCAATCGATGTGATACCGGTGGGGCGTTCCCAAGTAGGCGCCGCCCAAATCGGTCTCAACCATGTCCACACCATCGTTGGTGCGCGCCAGAAGCGAAGTACCGCCCGGATAACCCGTGCTGAAAATGGCCCACGGGGCGGAGTTCAGATCATTCCCGAAGCCCACATGCTGACTGGTGTTCGCCCCAAATGTCGCCACGAATTCCAGCGAATGGCCCGGCCCATAGAAGGCGTTCGTGCCGATCAGCGCGCCATCGACCGTCACGACTCCACTGCTGACGATGGCGCTTCCACCCTCTGCCCACGGCGTGCTAAACCAGCCCGTCGGCAGCGTCGTGCCGGAGAAGTCGGTGCTGAGGGCAGACGCCAAAGCGACTTCGCCATCTTCGCTTTGCACGATGGCGGTATTTGCATCCGGCGTGCCTGCCTCAAAGTCGGCCACCGTCGTGTCGGCCAGAGTGTTCAATGTTCCTGTCGATGAAATAGATGGCCCGTCACTGACACCGGGGGCGGTGAGTGTTTCGGTTACTTGGGTACGGTTGCCAACGCCATCCACCACAAACTGGTAATCGCCCAAGACTTGCCCGTCGGTAAGACGGGTATGAGTCAAACGCGCTATTCGGCTGGCGGCGTCGTAAGTATTGACGGTCACGATCTGGTTGGGCAGCGTGGTAGTAACCAAGCGTCCCAGACGATCGTAGGCATACGTGGTTGTGGCGTTATTCCAATCCAGCACGCCGATCAGCTGATTCGCGGCATCGTAGGTAGACGTGACGACTTTCCCATCGGGATAGATCACCTGCGTGCGGTTGCCATTGGCATCGTAACCATATTGCACGGTGCCCGTAAACGGATCGGTCACTTGCTTCACGCGATTTAATTCGTCATACACATAGCCTGTCACGCCCAACGAATCCGTCATCGCCGTGCGGTTGCCGATCGCGTTGTAGGCATACTGGACGGAAGTCAGGTCGGCGGTGTACGTGATCGCCAGCGGGCGATTCACCGCATCGTAAGCATAAAGTGTTACCTGCTGATTCGCATCCGTCATGATGACGCGATTGCCCAGTGCATCGTAGCCATACCGCGTGGTGTGACTTAAGGGATCACTCACTGCGATTTGGCGCGACAGGGCATCATAAGTGTACGTCGTGGTGTAGCCGCGCACATTGGTCATGACCGTGCGATTGCCGACTTTGTCGTAATCGTAGCGCGTGATGAGATTCGTCTGATAGTCGGAGGGGCCGGTCGCCGAGTAATTCTCAGTGACGCTGATCAACCGCGCCAGCGCATCATAACCGTAACGCGTCTCCACGCCATTGGCATCAATCAGCCGCACCCGCTGACCAGCGGCGTCATAGCCGTAGCGCGTGGTATTGGATAAAGCATCAGCCTGGGCGATCAGACGACCAAGGCGATCGTATTCAAAGCGCGCTTGCGTCTGGCACGTCCCGGCGTAGCAACTACGCGTCTCAGTGGTGTTGCCCGCCCGATCGTACACGGCCACACTGGCGCGGCCGGTCGCATCAGTCGTCGTGATCACACGGCCCAAGTCGTCGTACTCAAATGTCGTCCAATTGCCGCGCGCGTCGCGCGTCCGGCTTCTTCGACCGAGCGCGTCATATTCGGTGATCATCGTACCCGATAGCGCATTCGTCACCGTAACAACACGCCCCAACTCGTCATACTCTGTATGTGTAGCGTGTCCCAGCGCATCGGTCACCACCACCGTGCGCCCCAATGCGTCATAACCGTAAGCGGTAACATTGCCTCCTGCATCTTGCATCTGGCTCAACCGCCCGGTCAGGCTATAGGTATACACCGTGCGCTGATTCAACGCATTGATCGTCGCGGCACGTCGACCGAGTGCATCGTACACCGTCACCGTCGTGCCGGACAACGCATCAGTCGTTGTGATCAGCCGCCCGGCTTTATCATACCCATACTCGGTGATCTTGCCTCCTGCATCTTGCATCTTGCTGCGCTGTCCAAGCGCATTGTACACAGTAACCGAAGTTCCCGATAGCGCATTGGTCGATGTGATCAAGCGCCCCACTTCATCATAGGCCGAATACGACCAGTGGCCGGCCGCGTCACGCTGCGCCACCGCTTGGCCGGTCTTGGTATACACCGTGATCGTCGAGAGGTCCTCGTCGGGATGGGCAGGATCGTAGACGCCATCGATGTAGTTCGTCGTGGCCGTGATGGGGCGATTTAATTCATCATATTCCGTAAGTGTCACACGCCCCAGCCCTGAGCCTGTCGAAGGGTCGGTCTGGGTGACGGCGTTGCCATTTGAATCATAGCCTGTTGTACGCGTGAGGTTGGTCACAGCATCGATCGGACCAGTCAGTGAGTAGTTGGTTGTCACCGTCACAGGGCGATTCAGCGCGTCATACTCAGTCAACGTCGCATGGCCCACTGTATCCGTAACCATGTGCTGACGGCCTGCGGTGTCGTAGCCATACTCCGTCACCAGGTTGTACAGATTCAGGTAATTCTGGGGCTGCCCCGGCAGAGCATTTTGAATGCTTCGCGTCAGACGGCCCGCCGGATCATACACGCTGGTATTCACCTGGCCCAGCGTATCGGTCACCGCCACCTGGCGCCCCGCTTTGTCGTAGCCGTAGGTCGTAACCAGGTTGAATTCATTCAGATAATTCTGTCCGCCCGCGGTCGTGTAATTGGCCGTAACACGGATGAGGTGATCAGATGGATCATACGCATTGACGGTGATCAAGTTACCAGGCGCTGTGGTGGTGATTAACCGCCCCACGCCGTCGTATTCGTAACGCGTGACCAGGCCGATCGCATCGGTGACAACGACTGGCTGACCAAAGGAATTGTATTCAGATTGCGTGGTCTGTCCCGCCGCGGTCGTGGTCGAGATCACATGCCCCCATTGATCGTAGGCATAGCGCGTGGTCTGGCTCAACGCATCAGTTTGCGCCAAGAGCTGGTTGGTCGCAAGATCATAAGTGAAGTGAGTCGTGTTTCCGACCGCATCGGCATAGGCCGTCAGGTGATTGGCGGCATCATAGGACATGTGCGTCACATTTCCGGCCGCATCCGTCAGCGACGTGAGGTTAAAGCCATCGTCGCTCCACGTCATCTGCGTCAGGTTGCCCGCGGCGTCCGTGGTGCCCACGCGGCGGAAATCGGCGTTGGGGACGTAGCTCTGGGTTTGCCCCAGCGCATTAGTCTGTGATGTCAGCACCCCGAAGGGATCGTAGCCATCGACGCGCGGCTGTCCCGCTTCGACGATCGTCGTTTGACCGTTCGTGCCATACGCCAGCGTGAGCGGGATCCCTGCGCCGTCGACTTGCGCGGTGGCCTGCCACACGATCTGGCCGTCGAGCGTCGCCGCTGTGTAATCCGTCTGCTCGACCAGTTCGCCCGCCGGATTGTAGACCGCGTGCAACAAGTGATTGCCGGTGTACGTGTACGTCCAGGTGAGATTGGCCGTATCCGTCATCACCGTGAGGTCACCGGCGAGATCGTAACCGTAGCGCACCACGCGATCGATCGAATCGCGCACGGCGTTCATGCGTCCGGCCGCATCGTACTCGAACGTCAGCCAACGCTGGCCGGTGGGATCGCTCACTCGGCTCAAGCGATCGTTCTCATAAGTGAGCAGCGTCTGGTGGCCCTGCCGATCGCGTTCGGCGATCAAACGTCCCGTGCCGTCAAAGAGGTAGGCCGACTGATCGCTGGCCTTCAGGGTGTAGGTCACTGTTGCACCCGCTTGCTGGCGTGACAACGTGGCCTGCGCACCCGGATAGGTGGTGTAGGTGCCGTCGCTGTTCTGCGCAAAGCGAATACGACTACCTCCCGCCAATTGGGCTTCAACCACCGGCCGGTAATAGATCGTCGAGCGATCGATGATCGGATCACCCGTCGGCTGTGCGAAGGCCGCCAGCGGTGGGGCTAGCGGCAGGAATAGACGCAAGGCATAGTGATGTGTCCAGCCTGGAGAGAGCGTGTTCGTTACGCCGGCCGTGGCCCATTCACTGTTGTAACTGCGAATCGCTTTCAAAGCCTCGCCCACGGTGGGAATGGACAGATCGGCCTGGCGATAGAAGTAGTTGCCCGACTGCGTATCGATCGGCTTGCCGGACACGCCGTGCTTATCGGACTGATTGGTGATCGGGCATTCGTCGCAGTTCAAGTGCTGAAGTTTGTTGTTCGAGAAGGCTGGCTTCCCGCTGCAATACAACAGGTTTGACAGCGTCATGCCTTGATAATCCTGGTGTGTGCAGGCCACGTCCAGGTTGATAAACTTGCCGTGCTTGGACGTTTGCAGCAGCCAGCCGCCGGTGATGACCTGGCCGGGTTCGATGCGCCCAAAATTCAGCGCTGTTTGATCCCAGTGCGTTGTGCCGCTGATGTACGTGCCCACAATCTTAAAACTGATGGGGACTTCCGCTTGGTCGAAAATCACCGGCTGAGTGCTGCTCATGATCAATCCCATGGCAGCGCCGGCGCCCTGGTTGCTGGCAACGACGCCCAGCAGCACCGGCGTATTCGCGCCGACGATCTGGGGCGCAAAATAGTCCAGGTGTACTTCCGGCTGCGGATAGACCCACACCGGGTAAGAGAGGTGCGTAGTCGTATAAGGAATTCCCGCACTGTCTTGGTAAGTGAGTCGTGCGCGCAACGTATAAGTGGCGGGTTCGGTAATCCCCAAATTGGCCGGAACGATAGTCCAACTCTGTGTCTTAGCCTCGCCTGGTTTCAGATCCCCTAACAGCGTGGGCACGGTTGGGGTGATCGTGAACGCATTTTGCGCGTCCCGTTTCTCGGCGTCCTGCGCCGAAATCCAGACCTGCACATTCTTCATATCGATCGGGCTATCCAACGCCAAAGTCGCGATGAACGCTTGCCGTTCCAGCAGCACATCCTGGCTAAGCCGGAACTGCGCGATAGCATCCTGCGCCCCATCAGTAGTGGGGGGCGTCTCTCCATTGAAAATTGGGTTAGGACCCGTGTAAGTTCCAACCGCCACCCCGCCGTTCCCCCACCCCCACTGCCAGTCATCGCCGCAATAGCCGCTCAAACTGACCCTCGCCGGTGCGCGGCCTGACAGAATTTCGTTTCCGGATACCGTCACCCGGCCGGAGCCGGGACCGCCGACGGCAGCTGTAAAGCCGAAATCATGTATCTCACCTGGGCCGATGCTAATGCCTTGATCAGAGATGTCAAAACTAGAATTGGGCACATTCACCGCCACCATCACGTTGGTGACGGTATAGGCTGATGGATTCCGCACGCGGATCGTGCCACTGGCAGAGCTACCGCAATCGGCGTCGACGCTCACCGGCAGAACTTGCAGCCGATCGGCTTCAAAGGTCAAGGTGAGGACGGCGGTGTAAGTATCCGTGATCGTTGTGGAGACGACATTCCAGGAAGCGTGGAATGGCCACGACAGCAACTGAACTGATGAGGCATTCGTTTGGCCTCGATCGACGTGCGCCTCGCCACTGGCCTGATCGTAACCCTTGGCCGAGGTGTGATAGCGATAGTCACCGACGGGGATGTCTTGGAAAGAGACTACCCCGGCAGCATCCGTATTGGCCGAAAAAGAGGTATAGGCCGTTTCGGTAATGCCGTTATGGACGACCAGTGTCCCTTGTTGGCTAATGAGTCCCACTTGCGCATTAGCTACAGGCCGACCGGCATCATCTGCGACCTGTAGCTGGAGTGTGCCAGTCTGCTGATCGGTGACCTGGACCGTTAGGGCAAAGCGAGTGCTTTGGGTCTCGGTCACTCCTGCTTGAACGTTGATGTATGCTTGATACGTGCCGACCTGAGTTGTCGTCGGGGGATTGGCAAACAAAGTCACCGATACGGCTTGACCCGGCCCCAACTCTTCCGCCGATCCTTGCAGGCCAGTATATAGCCAGGGCTGGCCCGCAGGAACCGTGAGCTGCAAATGGGTCGCCGTCATGATCCCGACATTGCGGATCACGGCTTGATATTCACCCACTTCACCCGGCTTGACGGAGATTTTTGGATAGAACGGTTCGGGCACGAGCAGCGGCAAACCAGTCAGCTGCACGACTTCTGCTTGATCACCTGTGCCAGCCGTAATCGTGATGAAGCCAGTGGCCGCACCGTAGCCCGGCGCCCAAACGGTATAGGCATAAGGCCCCGCTTCCAGATCCGGTAAGCTGGCTACACCTTGAGTGGATTGTGATTGCCCAAATTGGTGATAGGTGGTGGTGACGCCTTCGGTGACCAGCACACTCTCTGCTGGTTGCTCCAAGTACACACTGGCCGCCATCGTCGTCAGGGGATGTCCCTCACTGTCGATAACAGACAAGGCCAACGTGCGGGTAATGTCGACAACGCGCACGACAAGCGCCGCCTGCTGTTGAAGAGAGCCGGCCTGCACCGTGATCAAGTCGCGATATGTGCCGAGTGCCAGATTGGCGGGTGGTGCAAGGGTCAGTGTGATGCGAGCGCTTTCGCCCGGCTCTAAATTATCCAGCGTCGCCGGCGTAAGCGTGACCCAGGACATGTGCGGCGGCGCTGAAACGGTGGCCGTGCTAATCAGCGTGGCCCCGATATTCGTGATCGTGATCGGGAGCGTTGCTACCGCGCCGCCTTTCACGGACAGCGTCGAATAGGATGGATTGATTTGCAGCCCCGGTAAAGGCACTTGCACGATCTGGGTATTCGTCGCTGCGTTGTTGGTCACGTTCTGCTCGGGAGAATCCGTGTGCGCCACAACTTGATTGATCAAGGACGTATGCTGGGGTAAAGTAGGCGGCACGGTGATCGCCAGCTGAATATTCGTGGCCGCGCCGGCCGCCAGGTCGCCGAGGTTCCATACGACGTAGCGGCCTGCTTGAGTGAAGGAGTACCCGGAATTCTCTGCAAGGAAGGTGACATTCTCTGGTAAGGTATCGGTCACGACGACATGCTGCGCCACAATCAAGCCGTCGTTTCGCACTGTTAAAGTATAGGTGAGAGGCTGACCGGCTGCTGCCTGACTGTTCACACTTTGATTGACAACGATATCGGCGCCCTGCAATTCCACCTGGACGGTTCCCGATAAGGGAATGGTATCGACCGTCGCGGTCACAATGAGCGTCTGTGGAACACTGCCGACGATCAACCCCCACGCCTGTCCGTCGCCATCGGTTAGTGAGAGTGGTTGTGTGATCGTGATTCCGGTCCCAGCAGCATATAGATTGACGGTCCGATCAGCCACTGGATTACCGTACGGATCACGGGCTGTGACCGTTACCGTCACAGGCGTCGTTCCATCGGCCGGCGCGCTGCTGGGAGTGACTGAAATACCGGATGTATTGGGATCAAACGGTTGATTGACAAAGGTGATGACGGCCGTGTTCGATAGATAGACCCAGCCGCCGCGCGCTTCGATCTCCGTGCGCACTGCACCCGTGGACGAGAGCACCGCCGTGGCAATCCCGTCCGAGTTGCTCTTGTCGAGACTCATCCATTGACCAGGAACCCAGGGGCTACCGTTGAGGTAAGTGCCGGAACCGGCGAGCAGACCAAGCGAGACCGACGTATTAGTGATCGGTGAACCTGCCGTTGTCATCAATGAGACGGTGACCCCGGTGGTGTAACTCCCTACACCGACATTGTACAACGGCCACAAAGCGACCGTGGAGCGAATGGGATCGACTATGCCATCATAGATCGTACCGCGCTCCCCATACTGGTTTCCCCATCCCCCGTTGGCTTGAACTGTACCCGTGAAGGCATTCGCGTTAGCGTAGACAGCGATGCGTCCGCCAGCGCCGCCACCACCCACGCCATATGCGCCACCATTGCCAGCACTACCGCCATTACCACCATCGGCCTTGATTACGCCAGCTCCTGTCAGCGCCCCAGCTTGAATCCAAATGCTGCCACCAGCACCACCTCCGCCTGCGTTCGTGCCCGCCACAGCACCAGTGACCCCATTGGCCGACATCACCCCGTTCAAATTCAAGGTGTCACTGACCACGAGTTTGATCGCGCCACCACCCGAGCCGCCTAGGGTTGAAGAGGTCTGACCACCGCCACTTCCTAAGGTAACAGGGTAATTGAAATCTCCATACGCGATGCCGCCGGCGTGCGGGCCTTCGCCTTCACCACCCCGACCACCATGTCCACCGCCGCCACCTTCACTCCATACGCCTCCTCCGTTGGCTCCCCGGCCCGGCCCCTGAGAGGAGCCGTAACCCTGGCCGTCAGCCAGGATCGCGCCGCCCGCGTCTACCGTCACGTGGGATGCATTTACCGTCAGACCTATATCATCGGTGTAAATGGTATTGTCGGTGATCGCTGAAGCCAACCATAGCTGGCCGTTGTCTCGAATGGTGATCAAGGTGAAAGTATACGTATCGGAATGCCACGGTGTCTCGGCATATAGCGCCACACGGCCCAAGGCCGCGCCTGGCTCACCGATGGTTAGAGTTTGTGCGCCTACGAGATCTCCACGTACTCGCAACGTGTATGACGCCACTGCAAAGTCGGCCGGCACGTTGATCCTTCCATACGCGCCGAGCTCCCCGGTGCCATCGCCGTCCACGCTCTGATTCGTCAAGGTGATCGTGGAGGTCACGTTAGTCTGCACATTGCCATTGCCGCTTACCAACCAGCGATCAAATGCGTAGTCGCCTGTCGGCAGAACGGTTTCAGGGCCGATACGTCCGCTGTTGTTCGCGATCAGCGTGCCATTGATACTCTGCGCATCGCTGATGAACACCGTGCCAGCCCCGCCAGCCTGGTTGCCTTGGCCGCCATAGGCTTGCAGTTGAGCGGGTGATAGAGTGCTAACAGCTGCATAGATTGCAATGCGGCCACCGCTGCCGCCACCGCCACCGCCGACGGTATCTCCACCGTGACTTTGGATCAAGCCATTCCCAGCCAGTTTGCCAGCCATTATCCAGAGGCTGCCGCCAGAGCCGCCGCCCGAATAACTCCAGTAGGGGCCTTGCCCGCCATTGGTACCATTGGCTGAGATCGTGCCGCTGATCAACAGCGTGTCACTCACGACGAGCTGAATGGAGCCGCCGCCGGGACCACCGGGGTAAGCATTAGCGCTTCCGCCGCCGCTGCCCAGCTGGACGGGGAAGTATAAATCGCCATAGGGTGACCCGCCAGTATAGCCATTGTCGCTCCGTCCGCCGTGTCCGCCATAGCCGCCGCCACCTCCTGATTGGTTGAATCCAGCGGTTGTGCCTGCTCCAGGCCCGGCTGAACTTCCGAAGCCCTGCCCATCCGCCGAAAGGGATGCGCCTGGCGCGACGATGATGTTTGTCGCCGTGATCGTCCGAGCTCCGACCAGCGTCAGCTGAGCTGAGTTGGTAATAACCAGGGTTCCGGTAATAGTGGCGTCATCAGTCCAGACCGTATTCTGATCGATGACATAGGTCGTCTCTGCTTCTGACGTTGTAACCACAAACGGCTCAAGATGGGTAGGCTGAATTGCAGCCGCGCCTGATGGGAAAATCGGTTGAACCACATAACCGAGAACAATGGACCAAACAACTAGAAGGTTAAACAACTTGGTTCGATACATGCAAAGACCCCTTTATACAAAGTGGTGGATATTTTGAAAGACACCGTACCTCATCGCTGAGCATTTGTCAGCGGTAAAGAACAGAACAAGGCTGAAGGGTGACATCTGCGCTCTCCTTAACAGGTTTGGCATCAGTTTACGCCGTTAGAGGTTAGCGCAAAAAAACTCGTTTCCAGAAGTGGCATCCCCACTGGAAACGAACGAGAAATCAGTGCAAAGAAAAAGTAATCTTCGGAGCTGCTTCAAGCACAACAGCCTCGCTACGATTTTGCCACAGGGGCGTTTGCGGATCGTTGGAATGCGCACACCACATTCCAACAAAAAAGGACTGGCTAACCAGTCCCCTTCGTGCCGTCCTTCACCTCACATGATTGAAGTTGGCTTCTTCGATATCAACACTGCGTCACCTTCGATTTCACCGCGTAGATCTGCTTCACTTTCTCCAGCGGTGTCTTGCCGATGATCTCTTCGGTTAGCCTCGACGCCGAGGCCTCGCTGATCGAGCAGCCATGTCCGCTGAAACGCGCATCGGCTACCTTGCCGTCCTGCACTTGCAAGTCGATGCGCAGTTCATCGCCGCAGACGGGGTTGCTGTCTTCGTAAGAAATATCGGGGTGTTCGAGCGTGCCGTAATTGCGCGGGTTCTGATAGGATTCCTGCTTGACCTGCCGCAGCACTTCTACGCCATGGAGGTCTGGCGGGCTACTTCTTCCAGGGTAAACATCGATTCCAGAATATTGGGGGCCAGTCGTTGCGAAGAACGTTTGGATCGAGACGTGGGTCTCTTATTCATGGCATCATTTTACGCGTGACTTAGTATAAGAATTTGGAGGGCAGAACAGAATTCAACATCCGGCTGCGTCAACTGCATCAATTCGATGAAATTTCCCGCCACATCCTAACACAATATCGCTTCACAGTGCAAGGCAACATCCTGAGCGGAGCAGCGGGCGCGTTCTTCGACTACGTTGCACTCCGCTCAGAATGCGCCCGCTGCGGAGTCGAAGGAGCGGCTGACAACTTTTGCGTGCACACTTTGAGATTCGCGCTTGGCTTTTTCACCTGGGATGGCCTGGTTCCTGAATACAACACTTGTACGATAGACATGGGCTATGCACGGTGCGAAGAAGGTGCGGGGTGTAGTCGCGCCAGACGTGCAACTGGACATGACGATGATCTTTCGGGTCAACCGTGCGGCAAGTATTGAAGAATACAGGTGACGTTTCTCCGGCGCTTAGAACGACACCGTCATGCGATTTCATGAATAGAATCATGCCTGTCCGAGCGGAGTGTGCTTGACCACAAGTACTGTAGCTGATCGCACTTGGGCGTTTTGCATCGAGGTCTGCAATGCGATTGTTATTTAATTCAGCCGGTGACACAATACCTCGCGCGCAGGAAAAGCAACTTAATGTAAGTATCGTTACATTAAGTTGCCCCTCCTGACGGCGCTCCTGATGGTAGTATGGCTCTCGAAACCGGCCAAGGTTTTCGAGTCATATCTCACCATCAGGAGGTTGTTGCATGTTAGTCGAAATCGAGCAGTTCGCCAAGTGGCTGCGGCGCAAGAGTCCACACACCAGCACCGCCGTTCACTACACCAACGATTTAGAGTTGTTCTTCACCTGGGCCGCTAAGCCGCCTGCTCAGATCACGCTGCGTGACGTCGATGCCTTCATCGAGCACAGTCAGCAGCAAGGGCACAGCATCGCGACCGTCAATCGTCGGCTGGCCGCGCTGCGCTCGTTCTATCACTTTCTCGAAATCGAGAATGATGAGGCGAAGCCCAATCCCGTGATTCCCAAACGCCACTTCATCCGGCAGGGTCGTCGCTTGCCGCGGGATGCGCAGGATGCCGAGATCGAAAAGTTGTTTGCCGTCATCACCGACCCGCGCGATCGGGCGATGTTCTTGTTGATGCTGCGCTGCGGGCTGCGCGTCGGTGAAGTCCGCGCGCTCTCACTGAACGATCTGTATTTGCAGCCGACGCCCGGTTCACTGCCGCGCCTGTGGGTGCATGGCAAAGGCGGATCGCAGCGTGTTGTGTATCTGTCAGCACAACCGTTGACCGTGTTGAAGGCGTGGTTAGCGATTCGCCCAAAGGTAGAGGAGCAAGCGGTGTTTCTCAATCGTTTCGGTAAACGCTTCACCGTCACGGGCATTCAACTGCGTCTGGCCGAATACTGTCATGAGGCCGATGTGTGGATCACCTGCCATCAATTCCGCCACACCTTCGGACGGCATCTGGCCGAAGCGCGTGTGCCGATCACGTCGATTCAACGCTTGTTTGGTCACGCACGGCTGCGCACGACGCAAGTCTATCTGCACATCTCGGACAGTCAGGTGCAGGCCGATTATGAAGCCGCCATGCAGCAGATCACGCAGCGCTTGCGCCTTGAAGGAAGTCTGTCGTGACCATCAGCACCGGCAAACGTCCGCCGCACATCAAGAACACGACGCCGACCCATCCCGAAGTCAAACGCATCATCGATTGGGAGGAACCCAATCGGAAGCTCTACTTGGCCTTCCGCGTGTGGCTGTACGAGGGTGGATATGCCCAATGTGCTCGCACTTCCTACTGTGTCGCCGCGCGCCTGGCGTTGGGCTTGCTCGACAAACTGTATTGGCAGATCGAAGTGCCCGCCGATCTCGATCAGGTGCGCGACTTCATCGCGACGCATTACACCAGCGCGGCCACGCGCCGCATGTATGGTCGGGGCCTGGACAAGTTCGCCGCCTATCTGAACATGCGCTGTCGCCGACCGACTCCGGAACCACCAATTAACTGGGAGTATTATCTCGGCTCTTTGCCAGACAGTCTGGCCGCCGATTTACGCGCCTATGTGCAACACTGCCGCCGCAACTGGCGGCCTGATCAGGTCTATCGTTCCACATACAATCTTGCTCGGTGTCCTGACGCGCTCGCTGCGCTGGATGGCGACGCAGGCGACGTTGAACAGCGTTGAAGACATCACGCCGACGATCTGGTTTGCCTATGTCGATGCGCGTTTGGCGAATGAGATTCAACCGGTGACGCTGAACCACGAATTGCAGACGGTGCAAAACTTCCTGCTTTTTCTGGCTGATCAAGAGTGCAATATTTGTGCCCGGATGTTGCGCGTCGAGCCGCTGGACATCGGACCACGCCTGCCACGCGATGCGCCGTTGGAGCAACTGCGCCGCTTGCTGGCGGAGATCGAGAAAGAGATCACCGCGCCGCGTGCCAGAGTACATCGTATGGCCGTGATGGATCGTGCCTGGTTCTTGCTGATGTTGCATAGCGGCTTGCGCACCGGTGAGGTGCGTCACATGCAGTTGGCTGACATCGATTGGGAGAATCGTCGCGTGCGCATCGAACAATCCAAAGGTTTGAAGGATCGACTCGTATGTTTGAGCGACGCCACGCTGGAAGCGTTGAAAGCCTATCTGGTCGTGCGCGGCCCGGCCAGCACCGAGCACGTCTTCATTTACCGGCATTTACCGCTGGGATCCAAGTATTGCCAGATTCGTTTGCGCACCTACGGCAAACGTTGTGGCGTCTCCATCACACCGCATCAACTCAGGCATTCTTGCGCGACGCTCTTGCTCAATGCCGGTGCGCCGATCTTGACCGTGCAGACGATCCTCGGTCATCAACGCGTCGATACGACGTTGGGGTATGCGCGCTTGTATGATGGCACGGTCGCTACCGATTACTATCGCGCGATGTTGCAGGTTGAACAGCAAATGGCTCTGCCGGAGGATGCCAAAGCCGAGCCGCCCAACAGCGGCCAACTCCTGGCGCTGGTCGATACACTGCGCAACGGCACGCTCAACGAAGCGCAACAAGAAACCGTGCGTGTCTTGCGAGCCGGAATTGTGGCCCTGGCCGAACGCGCATCAACGTCTTGACACTGACCGGCAGTGCGTGTAAACTGAGCCTACCCCAAAAGAGGCGGAGGAACACATCTCGCTGGAGATGTTGTTCTTCCGTTTTCTATGTGTTGGATTCTTCGAACAGCTAAATTCGTTACTTGGCAAAACCTGGCCACGTAGTCTTCGCAGTGTAAGTAGAGTCGGATCATCG
The DNA here is from genome assembly GCA_003154115.1 of Anaerolineae bacterium. Taxonomy (GTDB): domain Bacteria; phylum Chloroflexota; class Anaerolineae; order Fen-1058; family Fen-1058; genus Fen-1058. Next base: position 1,444 of record PMCF01000267.1, on the reverse strand, counting down.
GTGTAGCTGTACAGCAAAGATATGGTGATCGACGTAATTCACTTTGGTTTGATCATAGAACGTCGTATGACGAGCACTATCAGTGCCGCTACCAACAACAATACTAAAGGGATCACAAAGACTAGATCTGCATTTGGAGGGTATGTAACGCGTTTTGAAATTTTCCCACTCTCGACTCTTTCAAACCCTGTGGATTTCCATTCATAAATCGAATAGTTACGGGATGACGACCAGGGTGATCCGCAAATAGGATCTTCGTCTCGATAAATGCTTTTGGTACCATTCGGCGCATCCCTAAATTCAAAGGAACTAAAGGCTAAACATTGCTCAATATCCAAGGCTCGTTTCCACAAGTCCTCGCTGCGAAGGTAGATTGCGTGAACAGCGAAACTTTCGCGATAGCTGCCGCCGCCGCCATACCGTTCTAACCAAATATAGAGTTCTGGTGAGTGATCATTTGTCAATTCAACAAGCTCAATGGACTTCACGGCTACAGTTTGTCGTCCTGTAGTTAGGTTGCGGTGTGTGAGAGGATCATTTAACACAATTTCACATCTGCCTGAGGATAGACCGATTGCTATAAGCACTTTAACTTCATCATTGCCATAAAGCACTACTTGATCTGCCAAGCCATCTTGGTTTACATCAAGATTTCTTTCCGCCAGTATTTCCTCACTTCTCACTATCTCACCAGAACAGTCTTTTTGATGACTCCCCTCAAAAACAGGTGTTCCTTCCCAAGATACGGTGCAGTCTGCGGCCAAAGTGACCCCTATGAGCATCACAAAAGACAGAATTTGAATTCTCATTTCCATCACCTTGAAATGCAATCTCAATTGCTTGTAAAGCTAATACTATCGGATCGAATTCAATTTCAGCTTTTCTTCCTCGGTGTACCGTAAATAATCCTTTGGCTCAGCCAAGTGAAATCCAAGGATTTCTCCTGCTTCAGCTATGGCTTCTACCCAGTCCCCCTGAGATCCTGGAGACTTCCATCCGCTAACCGTGTAAAGCGTCTCATCAGATTCACGAAACTGAATTACGCCAAGCGCAATCGTATAGGCCGATAACTCGTGTGGCAGTAAATTGTGTATACTCCAGTAGCGACGCGCCCGACTTGATGATTCTAGCATCGCCAGCGCCGTCGCTTCAATTCCACCCTGTGTTCTTTGCAGTTCCTGCACTAGAAACTCGTTCTCACTACGTCCCAGGTACCACTGGGCAAACCAATTATCACGATACCAATAATATGAAGTTCTGAGATCACCGAGATCAAATCCCAAACACGAATAATTCTCTTCCCACCAACTTAGTCCCCGCTTGTATAGTGGCAATGGAATATTTAGTGCAGACCAACTAATTTCACCCTGACCTAAGTGTGGATCCATCTCAATTGCGTCTCGGAGAGGATCCGGAAGATCTGAGGTGAGCGTTGCACCAAACG
>PMCF01000324.1 GCA_003154115.1 Anaerolineae bacterium | reverse complement strand
TTTCCTCTCCGACAGGCTGCTAGCCCTGCTGGGATTGGAGCCGATACTCTTTGGGCGACAGGCCGGTTTGCTTGCGGAACACGTAGCTGAAATAATGCGGATCGTTGTACCCGATCTGATCCGCAATCTCAAACGACCTCAGTGTGGTCGAGCGCAGCAGCTCTTTCGCCTTCCGGATCCGGATTTCCGTCAAATATTCTTTGAAGGTCTGGCCGGTCTCCTGGCTGAACACCGTGCTGAAATGGCTGGGGCTGAGATTGACTTGGCCGGCTACTTCGTTGAGGGATAAATTCGGATCGCTGTAATGTTGATCGATGTAGCCATGGACGCTGCGCAGCATCAGCAAGTGTTGACTGCTGGCCTGGCTATCGCGAAACACCAGCGCGCCGATCAGGATCTTCTGGATTTGTTCCCTGAATTGTTCAAACGTCTTGACCTCGGCCAGCATCGTTTCGATCGTGCCGAGATCGGGGATGGTCTGATCGATATTGCCACCCAATTCAGTGACGAACTTGGCGGAGGTCAGCACAATGTCCATCACCAGATAATTCTTGACCATGTAGGACTTCAGCGCCGCTTCGCCCAGTGGGCGGATGAACGTGTCGAAGAAATCCGCCAAGTCTTCTTTCACGCCGCAGCGCAGGTAACTTTCCACAGCGGACTTATTGATCTTAAGCAGCTCGGCTTTGCCGACATTGCCGTTAGGGCCGGTGGCGTCACGATTGCCGACACTCTGCACTTCGATCAATGCTTCGACGAAGGACTGGTAGATGTCTGTGATCCGCTGCTTGGGTACACCGCAGCCCAGCGTGACATCGCAGCTGCTGGCCATGGCCTGTTGCCGGATAATGTGCGCCAGCTGTTCTTTGCGCGCCAGCAGCTCCTCGGCCGTGCGGCCTTTGATGATGAGCACCAATTCCTCGACATCTTTCTTGATGAGAAAGACGTCGGGTTGTGCTTCCAACGGCGCGGCGATGACTTGCTGCACGCGCTGATATTCGTGATAGTCAAATGGCTCACTCGGCGTGCGCAGATCGATCTGGATGACGAGCGCGAGGTAATGACCGGCGACGAGATCAAGCCCCAGCAGCTGCCCTTTCTCGATCGCCTCGGCGGAAGACACCGCGCCTACCACCAGATTCAGGAGCAACTTCTCCCGGAGGGCCGCCCGGTTCTCTTCGACCTGGTTCCGCAGCTTTTCCAGATGCGCCTGCTCTTGCTTTTCGCGATCCAGCAGCGCCGCAATGCGTTGCAGCACCTGATGTAAGTCGTGGGCTGTAACGGGCTTCAAGAGATACTCGGTCACGCCCAGATTGATCGCCTTCTGCGCGTACTCAAACTCGTCGTGGCCGCTGAGAATGACGACCTTGATCCACGGCATGCGCTCGCGCACAATCCGGCAGAGCTCCAACCCGTCCATAAACGGCATTTTGATGTCCGCGATCAACAGATCGGGTTGAGCTGTTTGCAGCAAGGGCAGGGCCATCTCGCCGTCGGGGGCCTCGCCGACAAACTCGAAGCCATTACCCTTCCAGTCGACGTTGTCGCGAATACCTTCGCGGGTCACAATCTCATCTTCGACGAAAAATGCCTTGTAGGGCATGGCGAACTCCTGGCGGCTAATGAGCTATGGGGTAACCGCATGGATGGGTGGAGCCAAAAAGCGCAATGGTCAATGACCCATTGAACATTGTTCATTGATCATTGACCATTGTGATGGGGTGCCTGACGGGGGTCGAACCCGCAACGCCTGGATCCACAGTCCAGTACTCTACCATTGAGCTACAGGCACCATAGGGAAGCGCTCGCAATTTTACCACGGGCGCGGCTGCACAACAAGGCTAGGCCAGCATGTTCTGGATGGTTTCGATCATTTGATCTTGCGCCACGCTGTGCTGGGCGCCCGATCGAAGATCGCGCACCGTCGCAGTACCTTGCGTCGCTTCATCCGGCCCGATAATCACGGCGATGGGGATCCCCTGGGCATTGGCATACTTCATCTGTTTGTCGAGCTTGGCCTTGTCGGGATACAGCTCGGTATTTACCCCGCCCGATCGGATCTGTGCGGCAACCCGGGCCGCCGTGCGCGCCAACGACGCGTCGAAGACCGTCACGATGACGCTGGTTGGGGTAGGGCGTAGTGCGGGCTTTAGCCCGTACCTTTCAATCACCAGACCCATCACCACATCACCCATGGCAAAGCCGATGCCGCCCAATGGATCGCCGCCCACATCGCCTACCAGATTGTCGTAGCGCCCGCCGCCCAGAATCGCGCGGAACTCACCCGATCGATCGCGCGCTTCAAACACCACGCCCGTGTAATACGCCAGCCCGCGAATGACCGACGGATCGTATTCGACATACGCGCTGACGCCCAGATCGTCGATCGCGCCGAAGAAGGCCGTCAGGTCAGCCGACTCTTTCCACAACTCGCGATTGCTCAACAAAGCGCTCAGTTGATCGATCTGTTCAGCGCTGAGACCGATGTCGTCGATGCCGTAAGCGCGCCACTTTTCGGCGGGCAGCTTATCGAGCTTGTCGATCAACCGATAAACCCCCTCGATCCGATCGGCCCCCACCCCCAACCGCGCGATCTGCTCTTCCATCAACTTGCGATTGTTGACCTTGATCACGATCTGCTCAGCAGACAGGCCGATCGATTTGAAGAACTCCGCGCCCACCGCCACCAGCTCGGCATCTGCATACGGCGAATTGACGCCGATCAGATCGATGTTCCACTGGAAGAACTCGCGGGTACGGCCTTTCTGCGGGCGTTCGTAGCGCCAGAACGGGCCGAACGACCACCAGCGGATGGGCTTGAGCAGTTCGCGTTGTTTCTGCGCCACCATGCGCGCCAGGCTGGGCGTCAATTCCGGCCGCAGCGTGATCGTGTCGCCGCCGCGATCGGCAAAGACGAACGACTGCTCTTTCACCAGCTCCTCGCCGCTCTTGGCCGCGTACAACTCCAGCGATTCGAGAATGGGCGCTTCCCATTCTTGATAGCCGAACTTCTGTGACGCGGCTTTCATCTTGCCGTACAGCCACGTGCGAAAGGCCATCTCTTCGGGATAAAAATCGCGTGTGCCCTTGATGGGGCGGATCGTCGGTTTCATGTTCTGCTTCTTTCTCCCTCCCCTGTCGATGCTTTATTCGACGGGGGAGGGTGGGGTAACAAAAAGGCGTGACCTTCATGGCCACGCCTCAACTCTCGTGCATCAGCTTCACTCAGACGCGACCCATGTCTCAATAACCCACGTGATGGTGGGTGTAATAGTGATGATGGATCGCGAACGGTTGGGAATTCACGGAATAGTCCCCGTTTTCTGGTGGGATGGAATAATCCCCATCTTCTGGTGGGATAGTGACGGCATTATACCAAGCGGGCAGGGCGTTGTCAATCAAAAAGCCGATTTGAATTTGGCTAGCGGCTAACGAGCGGCAGATAGGCTTCAGAGAACGGCATGTCGATCACGCGTAAGGTGAGATCGATGCAGTGTGGCGAGTCGATCTCGTGTCGGGCGGAGATGTTCTCGCCTGTCGCGCCCGAGTAGTACTTGCCGATGCGTGTCCACGTGTCGCAAACAAAGACCAGATTGCCGCCCGACCGATCGTAGGTATCGTGACTGAAGTAATTGTCCTGGCCCAGATCGGCTGAATGGTAGCGCGCGGCTTCATCGAGGGCGGTCACACGCTTGTAGGGTGGTAGGCCGCGATTGGCACGTTCGGTGTTGACCAGATCGACCACCTCTTGTTCGTAGTCCGCATTGACGACGGGCTGATTGATCCCGCCGCAACCGGAAAATTCAGGAGCATTGGGTTGTGGCGAATCATCTGTCCGTGTGATAGACGAGGCAACCACCTGCAGCGGAGGCGGTGGTGTGGCTGCCACCCGATCGAAGTGAGCTAACATCACGATACTGCCTACCGCGCAGATCACGACCATCAGCCAGCGTGACTTTAACGTGCGATGTAACTGAATCATCGAGACTCAGTACTTCCCGAATTTGGCC
>PMCF01000050.1 GCA_003154115.1 Anaerolineae bacterium | reverse complement strand
GGGTGCTGGCTGACATGGACGTGAGGCATCGCCATCTCCTTTGTGTGAGGAATGATCGCGCGCGATTGTACCACGAACGTTCGATCCCGGTGACGCTGATCGTGTATAATCGACTCACGTTTGAACCTTGCGAGGATCGTATGCCCGATCGGCCCATTGCCCCTCAATCGCGTGAAGAAGACACCGCGCTCGATCGTGCCTTGCGCCCGGTGAGCTTGGCCGAATTTCCCGGCCAAGAACGGTTGAAGGAAAATCTCAGCATCTTGATCGAAGCGTCCAAGCTGCGGCGCGAATCGCTGGAGCATGTACTCTTTTACGGCCCGCCGGGACTGGGCAAGACCAGCCTCGCGCACATCGTCGCCAATGAGATGGGCGGCACGCTGCACATCACGGCCGGCCCGATCATCACCATCCCCGGCGATTTGGCCGCGATTTTGAGCAGCCTGAAGCAGGGCGATGTCCTCTTCATCGACGAGATCCATCGCTTGAGCCGGCCCGTGGAAGAAATCCTGTATCCCGCGATGGAAGACTTCGCGCTCGATCTCATGATTGGCAAAGGGCCATCGGCGCGCAACATCCGTTTGAAGTTGCCGCAGTTCACGGTGGTCGGCGCCACTACGCGCCTGGCCCTGGTGAGTGCACCGCTGCGGGCGCGCTTCGGTTCAGTGTATCGCCTGGATTATTACGAACAACCGGTGTTGGAACAGATCATCAGGCGGGGCGCGCGGTTGCTGAACGTGGCGATCGATCCCGACGGACTGGCGGAGATTGCGCGGCGCGGACGCGGCACACCGCGGGTAGCGCTGCGCTTGCTGCGACGCGTACGCGATTACGCTCAAGTGCGTGGTGATGGCTCGATCGCTGGGCCGCTGGCCGCGCAGGCTTTGTCGCTGCTGGATGTCGATCCGTTGGGATTGGACGATCTCGATCGGCGCGTGTTGAAAGCCATCGTCGATAAGTTCAACGGCGGGCCGGTCGGATTGGAAACGATCGCCGCGTCGATCAGCGAAGAGTCCGACACGATCATGGATGTGGTGGAACCCTATCTGTTGCAGCTCGGCTTTCTGGATCGCACCCCGCGCGGTCGTTTAGCCACGCGCCGCGCGTATGAACATCTGGGCCTGGCATATCCTGAACGGCCGGAACAACCTGCGTTGTTATGAACTTCGATGATCTCGGCAAATGGGTAATGCTGGCTGGCCTCGCTTTAGTCTTGCTCGGCGGCTTGATGTGGCTGCTGGGGCGTATCCCATTCTTTGGCAACCTGCCGGGCGACATTCGCATTCAAACGCAGAACGTCAGTTGCTTCATCCCGATCGTCAGCATGATTATCCTGAGCGTAGTGGCGACCATCATTTTGAACATCATCATTCGGATTGTGAATAAGTGAAGACCAGCGATTTTGATTACTATCTGCCGCCCGAACTGATTGCCCAGACCCCGATCGAGCCGCGCGATGCTGCGCGGCTTTTGCAACTCGATCGATCTTCCAGCGACATTGCACACGGGCATTTCTACGACTTGCCTGATCTGCTGCGTCCGGGTGATCTGCTGGTTGCCAACGAAAGCCGCGTCATTCCGGCGCGCATTTTTGCGCGCAAAGCCGGAACGGGTGGTGCGGTTGAGATGTTGTTGTTGCGCCGCATTGATGAGGTCACGTGGCAAGCCTTGCTGCGGGCGCATCGGGTTCATGTGGGAATGCAGATTGAATTGCAGCCCGATCTGATCGCCGAAGTGATCGAGATGTCGCCCGGCGGCGAACGGGTGCTGCGCTTCAACCAACCGATCGAGCCACGCCTCCCCACGTTGGGTGTCACTCCGCTGCCGCCGTACATTCACGTCCCGTTGACCGATCCCGAACGCTATCAGACGATCTACTCACATACGCCGGGTTCAGCGGCGGCACCCACCGCCGGCCTGCACTTTACGCCGCGTTTGATCGATCGACTCCGCGAACGCGACATTCGCATGATCTATGTCACGTTGCACGTCGGTCTGGACACGTTCAAGCCGGTTGAAACCGAGGATGTCGAGGCTCATCGCATTCACACCGAGTATATGGAAGTGACTGAAGTGGTGGCTGAGCAGATTCGCACGGCCAAACAAGAAGGACGGCGGGTGATTGCGGTGGGTACAACCAGCGTGCGAGTTTTGGAAACGGTTGGAAAGCACGGTCTGCAAGCCTATCTCGGCGATACCAACCTGTTCATCTATCCTGGCTTCAAGTTTCATGTCGTCGATGGGTTGATCACCAACTTTCATTTGCCCAAATCGTCCTTGCTCATGCTGGTGTCGGCGTTTGCCGGGAAGGAGAAGATCGATCGAGTCTATGCTGAAGCCATCGCGCAGCAGTATCGCTTCTTCAGTTTTGGCGACGCGATGGTGATTCTGTAAAACCATGCCTCGCTTGATTTTATGGCAAGCATAGATATAATGGTATGTATCGATTGATCGTCCAGTCGGTCATTCCTGAGGGAAAAAGGCAGCAAACCATGAGCCAAACAGAGACTGTGACAAACCTACGGGTTCATTTAGAGCAATTTCTCACGGCGTTGGCCTATGAGGATGGTTATGCGCGCAATACGGTAGCCGCCTATCGCAATGACTTGAGCCAGTTGATCGAGTTTTTGGGGCACCATGAATCCCCGATCGGATCCTGGGCCGACGTCAGCGCGGCTGATCTGTCCGCGTTCGTCGAGTCATTACGTACGATGAAACTGGCGAAACGCCATGGAGAGGAGAAGGCGGTCGCACCGTCGACGATTGCGCGGAAGGTGGCGGCCCTGAAGTCTTTCTTCAGTTACTTGCTGACTAAGGGCGTGATCTTAACCGATCCCGCGCTGGCATTGGAAGCGCCTAAAGTGGCTAAGCGAACGCCCAAGACGATGTCCAGCGAAGAAGTCGGACGTTTGCTGGCTGCGCCCGGCACAAGCACACAGCCTAAGCCGTTGCGTGATCGAGCCTTATTAGAATTACTTTATGCTACCGGCGTGCGCGTCTCTGAACTTGTTTCGTTGAAATTGGATGATATCAACCTGACCGAGAAGGCAATCCGCGTGAAGAGCGAAAACAACGGACGCGAACGCAGCGTGCCGATGGTCGACAAGGCCGCTGAGTGTTTGCAGGTCTATATCGATCGAGGTCGACCGCATTTTGTCAAGCCCACAGGCAATCAAGCCGCGTTGTTCTTGAATCAGCGCGGGCAGCAACTCACCCGGCAAGGCATGTGGCTGATCATCAAAGAATATGCCAACCGGGCCGGGCTCGACTATGAAGTCACGCCGCATATGCTGCGCCACTCCTTTGCCGCCCATATGCTGCACGACAAGAAGGCGTCTTTGTCGGAAGTGCAGCGCTACCTGGGCCACGCGAATATCTCGACGACGCAGATCTACGTGCAGCCGCAGCCCCCGATCGCGCTGCCTGAACCCGAAGTGTAAACTTTGCGAGAAAGGATTTTGTCATGGGTGTGATGAAATACGTGGAAGGCCTGCTGGGCAAGAACGAGCAAATTCTCTGGCGGGCGCGGCAGCATTGGATTGTCTTGTCAGCCAATTTCGTGATCAACCTGTTTATCTTCATCGTGATCTGGGCGATATACGGAGCCGCCGGTACTCTGCCGGGGGCCGGTGCTATCGGCGATTTCCTGCGCAACAATCGAAGCATAGCGTTGATCGCGCTGCTCATCCCGATCGGTTGGTTTGGCTGGGAGTTCCTGCAATGGTGGGCAGAAGAGTATCTCATCACGACGCATCGCGTGGTGCAGACCGAGGGCCTCGTCAACAAGCACACGAAAGATTCGGCGCTGGAAAAGATTAACGATATCACGTTGAATCAGTCGGTGGTGGGGCGCATTTTGAACTATGGCGACCTGGAAATCATCACGGGTAGCGACATGGGCACGAATATGTTGAAACGCCTGGCGCAGCCGGTGGAGTTCAAGAAGACGCTGCTGGATCAAAAAGCGAAGCTGTCCGACGGCGAGGATTTGCATATGGCGAGGTCTGCGGACAAGGGCAGCGCTGAAGAAGATCCGTTGAAGAAGATCGCTCAGTTGGATGAATTACGCAAGACCGGCGCGCTGAGTGATGCCGAATATCAGCAGGCGAAAGCTAAACTGCTGGCCAAGCTGTAAAAGGATAAAACCGTGGACGTATTTGTCACGCATGATCAAATTGACACTGTCGCGCGCTACGTGCGCGAGCATACCCGTCATCACCCGGAATTCGGCATCGTGCTGGGCTCTGGCCTGGCCTCGCTGGCCGAAGCGGTCGAAGATCCCGATTTCATCCCGTTTCATGAGATTCCCAATTTCCCTGTCTCGTCCGTGCAGGGCCATGCGGGGCGGTTGGTCAGCGGGAAGTTGGAAGGCCGATCGGTCCTGGTGATGCAGGGCCGCGTGCATTACTATGAAGGNNATGTTGATTACGGATCACATCAACCTGCTGGGGATGGCCGGGCAGAATCCGCTGCGCGGCCCGAATGATGCGGCCTTTGGCACGCGTTTCCCCGATATGTCGCAGGCCTACGATCGGGGGTTGCGCGAGCTGGCGTTAAACACGGCTGCGGAGAAGCACATCGATCTCAAGCAGGGCGTTTACGTCTGCTTGGCCGGACCGAGTTTTGAAACACCGGCCGACATTCGCTTCTTGCGTTTGATTGGCGCGGATGCCGTGGGCATGTCGACCGTGCCGGAAACGACGGTGGCGCGGCATGGTGGGCTGCGCGTGCTGGGCCTGTCGGGTATCAGCAACGCGCTGGCGGCCGAAGGGGTGACGCAAGAGACCACTCACGAAGAAGTGCTGGAGGCGGGGCGCACGTTGGTTCCCAAGATGACGACGGTCATCCGGGGCGTGCTGCACGCGGCGTGAGTGACGTATGGCATTTTTCGTACAACTACTCGTCGATTATTCGGGCCTGATCTACATCGTCCTGATTATTGGCGGGGCCTTTTATCTTCGCGAGATTTTCTCCGCCCGACAGGAACTTCAGCAGTCGCTGTATTCACTTGAGCGCGAGGCTGCCAACAGTCGCCTGTGGCGCGGTATCGTGATGTTGGTCTTGTTAGGGTTGATCGCCGTGGCGATCTTTGGGTTGAAGACTGTCGTGGCGCCGGGACTGGCGACCGATGCGGCGCGCGTTACGCCCACCCCGCCGTTTATTCTAAACACGACCACTCCCACCCCCACATTCCAGCCAACGCCCACCCGCACGCCTCGGCCGCCTACGCTGGCTCCCGGTACGCCTACGCCGACGATCGAAGGAGCGCCGACCGCGACGCCGTCGCCGACACCGCCGCCTGCGCCGTCCGCTTCATGTCCCGACCCCAATGTGCAAATTGTTGCGCCGATTGCGGGTCAAACGTTCTCTGGCGCGATTCAGATCCGTGGCACGGCCGATGCGCCCAACTTTGCATTTTACAAATTCACGTTGAGCGGCCCGGCCACGAACAACGTGACGCAGACGGCGGGCGACGTCGTGCGCGCGCCCGTGCGTGATGGCGTGTTGGGCGCGATCGACACGACCAATTTGGTGACCGCCCCTGGCGCTTATGTGCTGGGGTTGGTGGTCGTGGATAATACCGGCAATGAATTGCCACACTGCACGGTGCCGATTGTCATTCAGCCGTGAAGACGGACCTCCACCTGAGATTCAATTCGTGCTATAGTTGAATGACCATGATCAAACCCATCATCCGTTCCGCCACTGCCGCCGATCTGCCGCACTGCCTGGCGATCGATCCCGCCTTCGAGACCGATTACGTGTGGCAGATGGATAACCATGCGCATGCCGGCCAGATCGATGTTTCGTTTCGCACGGTGCGGTTGCCGCGCCCGATGAAGGTGGCGTATCCCCGCGAGGCGAAGCAGCTGAATGCCGGTTGGCAGGTGTGCGATGAGATGCTTGTGGCCGACGATAACCGATCGCTGGTGGGCTATGCCGCGCTGGCAAAGCGCCCGGCTCAGTCGGCCGTGTGGGTGCAAGATCTCATCGTGGCGAAGACGGCGCGGCGTAACGGCGTGGGCGGCGCGTTATTAGCTGGCGTGGTGCGCTGGGCGCGGGAAGAGAAACTGGCCTGGTTAGTGCTGGAAGTGCAGACCAAGAATTATCCGGCGATTCAGTTTTGCCAGAAGCAGGGCCTGAACTTTTGCGGCTTCAACGATCACTTTTTTGCCAATCAAGATATAGCCGTGTTTTTTGTGAAGGCGGTTCATTAGAGCAATTTTTTAAAAGGGTTACGCTCCCGCTGGATGGTCACACGCTCCGCGAGCAGGCTGTGGCCGCGGAGCGTGTAGCCACGCAGAGCGGCCGTGAGCATTGACATAAATCAAACTGGAAACCGATCTAGTATCGACGGTATGAACAAAAGATACTGGGCTATGCTAACCAATCAGATGTCGCGCTAAACCGGGGAGAACGCTGATGGCTGTTTGGTAAGTTATTGGGATGTGAGTCGATGGGTTCACTGAGTTTGACCACGCTGATTAACTTCGCTAATTCGCTCCTCTCGATCGGCATCGCCGTCACGGCGTTTGCCCTGTTGTTGTACATCATTCGGTATAACTGGCCTTCGCCGGTCGCGCGTGCGTTTTGCGTCATGCTGGCCGGGGTCATGATCGTCTCGGTCGGCGATGCAGTCATGTATCGCGTCACCGATCCGCTGTGGATCGAGCGTTGGCTGCGGTTGCAGTGGTTGGGCATTGCGCTGGTGCCCGCCGCCTATCTCCACTTTTCTGACGAAGTGCTGCGCACCACCAACTCCTTCTCGCGGACGCGGCAGGCTTTGGTGATCACGGCCTACGCCGTCAGTTTCTGCTTGATGGCGTTGGCGTTGTTTGGCGATGCCGTGGTCGGCGGCGGTCAACCGATGGGGTTAGCGCCGCACTTGCAGGCCGGGCCGTTGTTCGGCTGGTACGCGCTGTACACCCTCGCCACGATGATCGTGGGGTTGGTGAATATTCTGCATGCGCGCAATCGCTGTCTGACACCCACCTCGCGTCGCCGCATGTCCTATCTGCTGTTCTCGTCCACCGGGCCGGCGTTTGCGGTGTTTCCCTATCTGTTGCTCTCCAGCAATCTCGACACGGTGATTCCCTTTATACTGTGGGTCGCGCTGCTGGCCGGCAACGTTTTGATCTTCACCATGTTGACCGTCATGGGCTACAGCGTAGCCTATTTCGGGGTGCTGGCGCCCGATCGGGTGGTGAAGTATCGCTTGATTCGCTTTCTGTTCCGCGGGCCGCTGCTCGCCATCACGGTGGCGGCCGCCGTAGCCGTGCTCATCCGCATCGAGCAATTTCTGGGCTTGCCCAGCGAAACCATCACGATTCTGGCGGTGGTGTTTTTCATCGTGCTGTTCCAGATCGTCCGTGGATCGTTGCAGCCCTTCTTGGATGTGTTGCTCTTTCAGCAAGATCGATCGGAACTCGATTACATCCGCAGCCTCAGCGATCGTTTGCTCACCTCCACGGACTTGCAGCAATTCCTCGAGAACGTACTCACGGCGGTGGCCGATTTGCTGCGGGTGCCGCGTGTCTTTCTCGCTTCGCTGGATAACGATGGTCGCTGGCGTGCGCGGACCCAGGTGGGGCCGATCGAGACGTATGGCACCGCGCTGGCCGAAATGCGGGTGACTCACATCCCGATCGGTGAACCTGGCCCGATCGTAGTCGATGGTTTCTGGGTGTGGCCGTTGTGGGCGCGCAGCCGCAACGATCTACTGGGCGCGTTGGCCGTGGCTGCCCGATCGAGCGAGCCGGATCTCGCGGAGGTGGAGACCAAGCGCTTGCAAACGTTGATCACGCAGGCGTCCATCGCTCTGGAAGATCGCCGCTTGCAAAAAGAAGTCTTCGCCGCCATTGAGCGCATCATGCCGGAGATCGATGTGCTGCAGCGTCAGCGTGGCGAAGTGCGTTACACCGATTCACCCACGCAGCCTTCGCCCGACGCTACGGTGACGGCCGATCCCGAATTTCCGAACTGGGTCAAAGACGCCTTGAGTCATTACTGGGGCGGTCCCAAGTTGACGACGAGTCCGCTGTTGAAGATGCAAGTGGTCGAGCAGGCGTTAGATGAGAATAATGCTGATGCCCCCAAAGCGTTGAAGGCCGTGCTTGCCGAAGCGATTGAGCAGCTGCGTCCCGATGGCGAACGCAGTTTCACGGCCGCCGAGTGGGTGCTCTATAACATTCTGGACATGCGTTTCATTCAAGGCCGGCGCGTGCGGGACATCTCCGCGCGGCTGGCGATGAGTGAAAGCGATCTGTATCGCAAGCAGAAGATCGCGGTTGAGGCGGTGGCGGCCTCATTGTCCAAGATGGAAGAACGCGCGGCGACCGATGGCGCCAGCCCGGTTGCGCCGAATGGCGCCGCGCCCGAGGCCGGAAAATAGAACGATTTAGCGATTTGGCCTAAAACCGTTTTCTTTGTAGAATACGGTAGGCAATTTTGATGGAGTAGAAGCAACAGGGAGCACAGGATGAAAGACACGATTGAATTGGACGAAGGCTACTGGCAGGCATTATTACTGGATGCAGAGGCGCATGTGACCGAGGCTGAACCTGAGCGCAACGGCAGCGCGGAGCGGGCGGCCGCCACCGGCCCCCAGCGCCCGCTCGATCTCTTGTGGGAGATCGCGCGCCAGGCCTGTGACGCCGACGAGGCTCTGGCGGTCGTGGTAACTGGCTTCAATCGCGGCGGGTTGCTGGTCGATTGGGATGGCTTGCATGGTTTTGTGCCCGCATCGCACATTCTGAATATGCCCAACGTCACCGACGATGCACAGCGCCGGGCTGAGTTTGAGAAACGGGTGGGGCAAAGCATCAAGGGCAAAGTGATCGAGCTCGATCGGGCGCATGGCCGCTTTGTGCTGTCCGAGCGGCTGGCCTATAACGATCGCACCCGCGTGGAATTATTGCTGGCCGATCTGCAGACTGGTCAACAACGCTGCGGAGTCGTCACCACGGTCTGTGACTTCGGCGCCTTCATCGATCTAGGGGGCGTGGAAGGTCTAGCGCACATCAGCGAGATTTCGTGGGGGCGCATCAATCATCCTTCTGATGTATTGCGCAGCGGGCAAAACGTCGAAGTGCATGTCATGACGATCGATCGCGAACAACGCCGGGTCGCCCTGAGCCTCAAGCGCTTGCGCCCCGATCCGTGGATGACGGTGCCGCAGCGTTATCATCCCGATCAAATGGTGGAAGGCGTGGTCACGACGGTCGTCGACTTCGGCGCATTCGTGCGCTTGGAAGAGGGCGTGGAGGGGTTGATCCATATTTCAGAATTGGCCGAAGGCAATTTCTTGCATCCCCGCAATGTGGTGCAGGAAAATGACACGGTGCGCGTGCGGGTGTTGAGCATTGACGTTACCCACCGGCGGCTGGGCCTATCGTTGCGGCAAGCGCTTAACGGCAGCCGCCTGAGCGAATCATTCGATGACCAAATCTTCCAGTCGCAGCAAATCTGACGCGAAGCCCAAGGCGAAAGCCAAGGCCGCCGTTTCAGAGCCGCGCCGCCGTCAATTGCGTTTTCAATTTGGCGCGCGCGGCCGCGAAATCGGCGGCTTGTTGTTGCTGATGCTAGCGGTGCTTTTACTGCTGGCCTTGTCGGGCTTGACGCGCGGCAGTCTCAGCGACTGGTTGACCGATCGGCTGTATTGGCTCTTCGGGTGGGGCGCGTTTTTCTTTGTGCTGCTGCTTGGCGCAATCGGCGCGTTAATTATCGCGCGCACGCAGAACATCGTCATGGTCACACCGTGGCGTTCTATCATCGCCCTCGAGGTTGCTTTCTTCGCCAGCCTGCCGGTGCTCCACGCTTTCGCCGCCTACGAAGACAGCTGGCGCATGATCCAACAAGGCTTAGGCGGCGGTGTCGGCGGTTGGGGATTGCTCACGATCGGCGAGATGGTGTTTAGCCGCGTGGTGACGGGCTTCCTGTATTTGATCATGACGATTGTAGCGCTGACGATCGGCCTGCGCCTGCCGTGGTTGACGTGGTACTACCGCTTGAAGATCTGGCTGGTGCGCCGCCGCCCGATCGATCTGGTGGCGACCCCCGCGGCGATCGAGGTCGGGCCGTCTGCTGATCCCAGCGGCGAAGAGATCGTTCCTCCGCAGCAGGTGACCATCAAGCCCAGGAAACTCGATCAGGCTCCGGTGCAGGCCACGCAGCTGCCGCTGAAGGTGATGAAGCAGGCCGAGCCGAAGCCGCCTAAGATCAAACGCGAGCGCGTCTTGCCTGAACTCGATCTACTGGAAGTGCATACCAGCGACTCGATCGTGCAGGAAGAGATTAAGCACAAGCAGGATGTGATCGAAAACACGCTGCGGCAGTTTGGCCTGGAAGCGAAAGTGGTGCGCGTGTCACAAGGCCCGGCGGTGACGCAGTACGGCGTCGAGCCTGGCTACATCGAACGGCCCGGCCCCGAAGGCGAAGTGCGCAAGCAGAAAGTGCGTGTGGCGCAGATCAGTTCACTGCAGAACGATCTGGCGCTGGCCTTGTCCGCGCCGTCGCTGCGCATTGAAGCACCGGTGCCCGGCCAATCGTTTGTGGGCATCGAAGTGCCCAACGATTCGGTCGAGATGGTGGGCTTGCGTGGGGTGTTGGAGAGCGAAGCGTTCGGCAAACTCAAGGCGAAAGCGCCGCTGGCTTTTGCGCTGGGCCGTGACGTGAGCGGCGCGGCGATCTCGGCTGATCTCGCTTCGATGCCGCACATCTTGATTGCCGGTACGACGGGTTCGGGCAAGAGCGTGTGCATCAATACCATGATCATGACGCTGATCATGAACAACACGCCCGAGGATCTGCGGCTGGTGATGATCGATCCGAAGATGGTGGAGTTGATCCGCTACAACGGGCTGCCGCACCTGTACGGCAAGGTCGAAACCGAACTCGATCGGATTGTCAGCGTGCTGCGCTGGGTGACGCGCGAGATGGATACGCGCTACAAGAAATTTTCCGAGCTAGGCGTGCGCCACGTCAACGAATATAACGAACGGATGATCGAGAAGGGCGAAGACAAGCTGCCCTTCATGGCCGTGTTCATCGACGAACTCTCCGACCTGATGATGAGTGCGCCGGTCGAGATCGAGAAGACCTTGTGCCGCATCGCGCAGATGGCGCGCGCCACCGGCATTCATCTGGTCGTCGCCACGCAGCGCCCATCCACCGACGTGGTCACCGGCTTGATCAAAGCCAACTTCCCGGCGCGCATCGCCTTTGCCGTGGCGTCGGGCGTGGACAGCCGCGTGATTCTCGATGGAGTGGGCGCGGAGACACTGCTGGGCAAAGGCGATATGTTGTTCCTATCGCCAACAGCCAACGGTCCACAGCGCGTGCAGGGCTGCTACGTGGGGGAGCGAGAGATCGATCGGGTGGTTGATTTCTGGCACCAGCTGTACGCCGACGAAGCGCACGAAGCCGCGCCGTGGGAAGCGAGCCGCGTGCAGCAGTTGGGCGAAATCGCGCAGGCCAGCCCGGCCACGGCGATGTTTGA
>PMCF01000009.1 GCA_003154115.1 Anaerolineae bacterium | reverse complement strand
AACCAGACTCAAAACGGGAATTGCTGACGTGACTACGAACTTACAGAGCCGCGGCGACTACGATGAGCGGGCTAACAAGTGAGTATACGGAATTTTTTCCGTATATACACCCCATCCGCTTGTTACACGGAAAAACTCGCTCGACCTTGCCAGTATAAATCGAAGCATCTCTACGGTCAACTTCGTTCGCCTACTTCAAATTCCCCAGCACCACTCCGCCCGCCATTGCCAGCGCGCATTTGCTATTTACACATAGCCGAACTATTATAGACCACGCTGGCGGGGGCAGAAATCATTCAACTGAGGTGACTTCATGAAACGGCATCCTTGTCAACGATCCCGTTCGGCAGAGACTCAGCTTCACATGCTGTCTCGACGCGATTTTCTCAAAGTGACGGGAACAATTATCGGTGGGCTGACCCTCGCGGGCTGCGGAACACCGCCCCCGGCCGCGCCAGAACCCAGTCCCACTTCTGCACCGACGGCAACGCCCACCTCGACCGCGATACCGCCAAGCCCTACGCCCACCAATGCGCCTACTTCGACCTCGATACCACCGAGCCTTACGCTAACCAACACGCCTACTTCGACCTTGATACCGCCTACCTTGACGGCAACGCCCACTTCGACTATGGCGCCTGCCAGTCCTACCGCGACAGTGGCGAAGGCTTCCTCGTCCTATCAAGTAGCGATTGCACGAGCGTCTTCCTACGATCCCAAACTGGTACGGCGGCAAGTCGAGACGCTGTTCGACGATTTAGGCGGACTAGGCGATGTCGTCAAGCAAGGCGATCGAGTCGCCATCAAAGTGAATTTGACGGGCGGTACCAGCGCGCAACCGCCAGCCGGCCTGAACCCGATCGAGACCTATGTCACTCATCCGGTTGTGGTGCGCGCCATGGCTGAACTGTTGCGCGATGCCGGAGCCAAAGAGGTTTACATCGTCGAGGCCGTTTATGAATGGGCGTCTTATCAGGAGTGGGGCTATGTCGATGCCGCCAAAACTGTGGGAGCCAAGCTTATCGACTTGAACGATTCCCAGCCGTATGCCGATTACGCCTCGCTGCCCGTCGGCAAGAACTGGTTCATCTACGATCGATTCACAGCGAACCACATTCTTCAAGAAGTGGACGCGCTGGTTTCCGTGGCGAAAATGAAATGCCATTGGATTTGCGGCATCACCCAATCGATGAAAAACCTGGTGGGCCTGGTGCCGGCCAAATTCTACGGCGGGACCGTTCGCTCTGATCTGCACGGCGCTGAAGATGAGATGAAACAGCGGCTGCCGCGTGTCGTGATCGACCTCAATCGCGCCCGTCCCGTCAACGTGTCGCTCATCGACGGCATCATGACCGTCGACGGCAGTGAAGGGCCGTGGAATCAAGATCTCAACCCCAAGAGTCCCGGCATCCTGATCGGCGGGAAGAATCCGGTGGCGACGGACGCGGTGGCGGTGGCCGCGATGGGTTTCGATCCTACCGCCGAATATCCCGATCCGCCGTTTCTGCGGGCAGAGAATCATCTCAACCTCGCCCGCCAGCTGGGCCTGGGATCGAATCGTTTGCACGATATTGCCATTAAGGGCGTCTCTCTCGCCGATGTCAAGCAACAATTTCAACCAGCCTACGCGCCCACCGGTTATCGACACGCTCTGAAACAAATGGCCGCGTGAGAAACCCCGCGCTCTTTATACTGCGAATGGTCACAGATTGCGGAAAAATCTGATCCGCGAATTGCGCGAATGTCCGCGAATTATTCGTGAAAATTCGCGGATCAAAAAAAAGCGCACAGTATATTCAGCGCTGATTCCATCCAGTCCACGCGAAGGTCGGTGGCCGCAGATACCGCTTACCGGTCGTGTCCCAAAAATGCAGACCGTGCGCCGTGTCTTGCGCCCACGCTAAATAGACCCCGCTCATGATGATGCCTTCTTCAGCAGGCTCATTCATCGCCGCTTGCCAATCATAGTCGGTCTCGATCAAGTACGGTTCGAACGCGGCATAAAACGCGCGGCGTTCCTCCGCCCGATCGGGTTGGTGCAGCTCGAAGATCAGTTGGATCAATTCAGTGGCGATCATGGCTGTTGGGTCAACTCTCGTCGGGTCATCCGCCACCGCGAGGGCAAGCCAGCCCAACTACGCCGACGGCCACTCATGGCGCAGGATTCCATGTTGCGCTGGCATCACCGCCGGATGATAGGCAGGAACAACAGCCGCACGTTGGTGATGGTGACAAGCGTGCTGGCGCTGAGGTTGTTCACACTATTGGTCGCTGTCACAATCGCCGTGAATGTCCCGGTAGTGACGTAGGTGTGTGTGACCGCCGCGCCACTGCCGAAGTGGTTATCTCCAAAATTCCAGGTGTAGGAGACGTTGCTCCCAGCGCTGATGGTCGCCGTGAAGCTCGTGGCATGGCCCACCAGCGTTGGGCCGTTATTGGTTCCACTCAACCCACTGATGGGCACATCATTGCCCGTGCCTTGGATGGCAAAGTCGTAGGGGTTTTCGTCGCTGTCGTTGTTGGCGAGACTCAGGGTGACCGCCCGTGTCCCAGTGACACTGGGCGTGAAGCGCACCTGGAAAGAGGTGGTCGTATTGGAGATGACGGGCGTGGTGGGCGAGACCACTACCGTGAAATCGCTCGCCGCCGCCCCGGTGAAGGTCACCAGCGGCGAGCCGGTCAGGTAAAGGTTATCCGTGTTGAGGTTGGAAATAGTGAAAGTGTGGGTAAGCGCCGCGCCGAGGGTCAGGTTGCCAAAATCGGTGTGATCGGTGAGGGAGGGAGTATTATCGCCATCGGTAATCTCCACGCCGTTACCCAGCACGACTATCTCCGGGGCCAAGATGTCCACCGCTACTTTCAGGTTGCTGTTAGCGTAATAGCTGATGACGGGACTGCCGTAAGAGTTCAACGCCAGTGAGGTGTATGCCCCGCCGTCCACGCTGGTGAAGGTGTTGCCGCTGGTACAGGTGGCGTTGCCACAACTCGCCACTTTCAGGTTGCCATTGGTGGAATCGCTATAGCTGATGACGGGATTGCCGGAAGCGTTCAGCGCCAGCGAAGAGTAATCTCCGACGCTTCCAGAGGAGTCCACCGTCGTGACGGTGTTGCCACTGGAGCAGGTGGGGTTCCCGCAGACCGCCACTTTGAGGGCCGTGTTGGTATCGTCACGATAGCTAATGACGGGGTTGCCGGCAGCATTCAGCTTCAGCGAGGTATACGTCCCGACATCCCCGACGGAGTCCACGGTCTGGATGGCTGTGCCGCCATTGCAGGTGGGGTTACTGCATACCGCCACTTTCAGGTCGCCGTGGGTGTAATCATGATAGCTAATGACGGGATTGCCGGCAGCGTTCAACGCTAACGAGGTGTACCGTCCAACATACCAGTTGGAGTCCACAGTATGGGAGACAGTGCCGCTGGTGCAAGTGGGATTGCCACACACCGCCACTTTCAAGACGGTGTTGTTGAAATCCTCATAGCTGATGACGGGATTGCCGGAAGCGTTCAGCGCCAGCGAAGAGTAATCTCCGACGCTTCCAGAGGAGTCCACCGTGCTGACGGTGTTGCCGCTGGTACAGGTGGAATTCCCGCACACCGCCACTTTTAGGTTGGAGTTGGTGTAATCGTAATAGCTGATGACGGGGTTGCCAGAAGCATTCAACCTCAGCGAGGAATGCCATCCGACAATTCCATCAGAGTCGATGGTAGTGGAGATAACACCGCTGGAGCAGGTGAGGTTCCCGCAGACAGCTACTTTTAGATCGTTGTTGGTGAAATCGTAATAACTGATGACGGGATTGCCGGCGGCGTTGAGCGTCAGCGAGGTGTGCCCGCCAACATCTCCAACAGAGTCCACGGTAGTGACATTATAGGCGGCATAGACAAGGGCCGGCCACATTAACAAGCTAAGGAACAGCGCGAGGGCGAGCACAATACGGAAAAAACGGGAGTGCGTGGTCAGGCCGGGCATGAGATACTCCTTGAGAGAATGAGTGAGAGTCAGATTGCTCTTCAGCTTGAGGTGACCTTCCGCTTACGCTAATCTGTCGACAAGTAAACTGGAGCTGGTCAGCCACAGCGCTCAATCGGCGCAGCGAGTCGCGTCCGACGTTATCCGTTTACGGGAGCACTCCCTCAAGAGATGGAGACTTCGTGCACCGCAGGTGTTCGTTGTGCCGTAGGCATTCGTTGACCGCTTTCATCCGGCTGNNCTGATGCCCAACTTTGGCAGCTGGGCAACGTCGGCTGCACGCCGTGTTGGGCGCTGCCTGCGGAACAGGTGCTTTGCTGGCCAACCTCAACCCGAATCTACAAAGCATCAGTCGCGCGGACATCCGTTTATTCGTTGCCTATTCGTTGACCGCTTTCATCCGGCTGCACGCCGTGTTGGGTGGCACTTTCCAGCATTTGCTCAACAAACCGTAACATTTATTTCACTGAGTGTTGCAAGAATTCCAGTAACGTGCGATGAAAGATCTCCGGCTGGTCGAGGTTGGCGCAATGTTTGGCATTCGGGATGACAATCAGTTCCACGCCATCGTGCTTTGCCCAGAGAGGCATGGCATCCCGGATATTGCCCGTAGCTTCCTTATCTCCCATCATCAATAAAAGCGGTTGCGTGATTTTATAATCCGGTTCCTCGCGCAAGCAGTGCGTAGCATCCATCAGGACATGGACGTATTCTTCCTTGCTCAACAACCGCGTGGCTTTGCGCAACGCTTCCTGTGACTCTTTCGAAGTGGCGCTCACCCTCACTGACTGGTCAATGAGGGTCTTGTAGGGATATAACCTGAATATCGGAGTGGCGAGCCTGAGCCAGAACTTATCTGAGGCACTTAACGGCTTGAAATTCCAGGTGCAGTCGAGCATCGCCAGCGCTTGGACACGCTCTGAGTGGCGGAAGGCAAATTCTTGATTCACATTGCCGCCCATCGAATGGCCAACGAGCGTCGCTTTGCGAACCCCGAGCTGGTCGATAAGTGCCAATAGATCTGCCACTGTATCGTCCAGATGGAACATAGCCGGACGAGAGAGGCCATGACCACGCATATCCCAGGCCAGAATGAAGAAGTGTTCGCCAACGATGGGCAGGGTAGCGTCCCACTCATGGTGGTCTATGGTTGCGCCGTGGCTGAAGATGACCAACGGTGCGCCAACCTTGCCGCCGATCCAGTAGTGGAGGGTGCAGCCATTGCGTTCGAGGATGCTTTCGGTAAGGTCCATTGTTATCACCTTGTTTAATGCTGGGCTTCGCCGCCCGTCGCGGTAGAGAGGGCAGTTGCC
>PMCF01000366.1 GCA_003154115.1 Anaerolineae bacterium | reverse complement strand
TCGGTGGCGGGCGGCTGACGCCCGGCCGTTGGGCCGCTGTTTGCAACGGTTATCGAAGATTTTGTCATGAGTTTAGTCAGCATCAAGCGGTGGATGTTTGTAATCTTCTTGCTGTATCTTGCTGGTTGTGGCTCAACGCCTTCTTCCTATATAAGCACTTACACGACTTATCAGGGTGGGCTATATCAGATAAGTTTGTCAGGCGAAAAGCAAGAGATTGTGCCACCTAATAACATTCACAAGAGCCTGTTAGCGTGGTCGCCCAACCGTACAATACTTGCCTACATTGAAGATAAATACACACCGAAATGGACAGAGTCACTATTTGTCGTGAATGCTGATGGAAGTGATGTCCGCAGGTTATTTGGCCCGGCAAACCCTTTGCTCTACTCTTGGGAAGATGATCGAACGCTATATGTTGAAGAGGCGGTTTCATATACACGTATTCCATTTGATACAGACAGTATCATTAAAGCCTATCTGATCGATGTAACGAATGGCGCTGTTCACGAAACTCAGAAAAAGCAGCGTGAAAAGCCCACAGGCTATTGGTCGCCAGATCATCAAAAACTTGCCGACACTAATTCAACTGAGCCCCAACGGCCTATTTGCGTTCTTTTCGTCGCAACACAATCGCAAAAGTGTTTCGACGCTCAATGGGCAATGAATGTTGTCGCATGGAGTCCTGACAGTCGCTACATTGTATATCTTGGCAAAACGGCTGACGACGAGCCAGATTTATTTGCTATTGATACAACTAGCGGCGTGATAACCAATTTAACAAAAGACGGTAACAATGGGCTTGAAGCGGACATCGCACGTTAGGGATATTGTGTGATCTTCATAGCGCGGCCCAACACGGCGTGCAGCCGCCCTCTCCGCAAGTTGAGCATCCCTCCGCATAAACAGGATGCGGTACAATTGCCTCATCCGTCCTCGATCGACCCCAGCCAGGTCGATCTGCCGGAAATCCTCGTAGAACCAAGGGAGTCGTCTATGCCATACCTGCCAACCAATCACAGCGATGTGCCCATCCGCCTGTTCAAGTCGGATTTTCTGGAGTTCTTCACGCACATCCATCCCGCCGTCGTGCCGATCATGTGGCTGCCGGTGGCCGCCTATTTTCTCTCGCGCCCGATCGTCGCTCAAACGCTCGGCGCTGGTTCGATCGTGCTGGCGCTGATCCTCGGCGCGATCGTGTGGTCGTTCACTGAATACACCATGCACCGCTTCGTGTTCCACTTCGAGCCGAAGAATCCGCATCCGCTGGTGGAGCGCGCGATCTTCCTGTTTCATGGCGTGCATCACGTGCAGCCGCAGTGCAAGACGCGCCTGGTGATGCCGCCCATCGTGAGTGTGCCGATGGCCTTCGTCTTCTACGGACTGTTCACGCTGATCGTGGGACGGTGGTTCAGTGCGCCGCAGTGGGTCGCGCCGTTGTTTGCCGGATTCATCGTCGGCTACGTGGCCTACGATATGATCCACTACGCCACTCATCACTTCCCCATGCGCTGGGGCGTGTTAAAAGCGCTGAAGCGCTATCACATGCTGCACCACTACAAGACGCCTAACGAACGCTTTGGCGTCAGCACGCCGACGTGGGATATGGTGTTCGGCACGCTGCCCGACGATACGCCGAAAGCCAAGCCGGTGATGCAATAGACGGAGCGTGTCGCTGCTCAAGTCCGCCTTCGGTAAACTCAATCGGGAGAATATCAGTTGCACTTCCATGTGTAATCCGCTACAATGTGCGTGACGTACACCCCAAACAATAACGCGGAGGATCACGATGCTGCTACAAGGTAAACTGACGGCTGAATCTCCCATCTACCGTGGCAACGCCCGCAAGACGCTCTTCACCCGCGATGGGGACGGCACGCAAAAATTAGTGTCGCTGGCGGGCGAGATTACGGGCACGGCCCAATCGCTGATGGATGCGTTCATCGGGCAATCGCGCGATGGCAAAAACACCGGCTTGCTGAATCAATTGTGGCTGCGGCTGTATGGCACGCGCCTGCCCAACGAACTCATCACGAAGGTTGACTGCCAGCTGCGTGCCGATAGTTATCCCCGCGATCACTTCTTCGATCTCCGCATGGGCATCAAGTTGGACGAAGACCGCTGGGCCGCCGACGCCAATGCAAACTACAAAATGGAAACGCTGTTTCGCCACGCTGTGTTCGATTTTTCCCTCGCGATTGACGATGCGGCCCTCCAGCAGGGCGATAATGCGGCTCGATTGTACACCTTGCTCGACGAGTTGAAAGCCGGCCGTTTCTGGTTTGGTGCAGGTAAAAGCAAGGGTCTGGGCCGGGTCAAACTCGACATGGATCTGCCCTTAGACCCTAAAGGTTTCCAAAAACCTTTAGGGTCTCGCGCCAATCACCTGCGGCTGAATCTGTCGTTTAGCGCGGCCAATCCGGTACTGGTCGGCTGGAACTGGGGCAAGGTCGATCCCGACGTGCCGTCTTTCGCCGCGATTGAGGGCAAGTTGCTCATCGGTTCGATGAAGGATCTGCCCGATCCGATCCGCAGTCGCTTGGAGTTGTCTATCGGCGGGCCAATTCTCAGTCCCGCCGACTGGAAGACAAAATTTGCCACGCTGCTGCCGCGCGTCATCGCCATCTGGCTGCGCGATCAATCGGCAGGCGAAGTGGATTCGTGGCTTTTGCCGTCGGCCTTTTTGCCCAAACTGGGCAAAGGCAAATATCCCCTGTCCAAAGAAATCCTCGATAGCGTCCGGCCCGTGTGCGATCAGCCTTTCCCCAGCCGGGTCGCGATCGATCAGGCTGTCACCGCCGCGCTGGGCAAAAAGGCCAACATGGCTCAGCGCGTGCTGGAAGGGCTGGAACACAAACGCGAGGCGCGCCGCCAATTGAACCCGACCACGTGGCTGGAAGTGGCAACTAGCCTGGGCCTCGATCCCGCCTGGCAGGATCGACTGGCCGCTCAAATTCAAGATGAAGTCGCGTTGACGGGCGCGCTGTCGGAAGCCTGCCAGCCGATCTTGCCCCGGTTTTACGAGCAGGTCGATCAGCAGATCAAGTTATTGCAGAGCGATGCCTGGGTCGATGCCGAGCTCAGCACGCGGCAGGGCCACTTGCTGATCAAGGTCATGCTGCTGGAAGGCAAGATCAACGAAGCGCAGTGGAACAATCGGAACGAGGCGCCGGCCGGCGTGAACGCGGCACTCTGGCGCACCTTCCTGGACGAGCACAGCCGGGTCCGCTTCCAGCACTTGCTGGCTCCCGTCAATTTGCGCAAGAGCATCACCAACGATCGGAACTTTATCGCCTTCCTCAAGAGTTACCGCGAAAAGACGCGCCTGGAACTGGCGCAGCCGCACCACATCGACTTTCGCGCGGGCGGCCCGGCCAATCGTGAAGTTTCGCAAAAATACGGCAAGCCCTATGACACCGTCTTTATGCGCATGCTCACATGGTCGCCGTCGGCGCAGCAGTCCGGCGCGTGGGAGACGTACATCCCCGGCAGCACTATCAAAGGCGCGTTCCGCAAGCGCCTGGCGCAAGTGCTCAAGACGCTGTGGGGCGAGTCGCCTCGGACGACCGAGATGATCGATCGGTTGTTCGGCGCGCAGCGGCGGCGGGGACTGGTCTACTTCTCCGATGCCTACCTGTCTGATCCCAACGATCAGGGCAAGGCGTGGTGCGCCATGGACGGCGTGAAGATGAATCCCGCCACCGGCCAGCCCGTCGAGATGGCGAAGACCGATTGTCTCTTTGCCTATGGCGAGCAACTCCGCTTCAATCTGCAAATCGACGTACAAGACGTGGACGACCGCGACCTGGAAGCGCTGTCGCTGCTCAGTCACGCGCTGGATGATTTCCGGCGGGGCGATATTCCCCTGGGCGGCGAAAAGACCAGCGGCCTGGGCTGGGTCGAAGCGTCGATCACCCAACTCGATTGGCTCACCGCCGATCCGAAGGGCGTGAGCGCCAAACTGTTCGGCCAACAGCCGCTCGTTCAGACGGGGCTGTGGCATCAACTGAAGTTAGACGGTGATGCGGCGGCGCAGGCGCTTAAAGCGCTGCAGCCGATTACGCCTGACCCTAAAGGTTTCCAAAAACCTTTAGGGTCGCCTCCGAAGGCGGCGTTGGGCTTTACCTCGCACCGATCGTTTGGCGGCTATTGCGGCATGCTGGCGGTCGAGGCCGAGATTCTGACGCCAACTAACGTACGCGAGAGCGGGCAGCCGTCGTTCACCACAATGCTGGCCGATGGCCCGGTGAACGGCTGGGATTTCTTTGCCATGGCGTCGCCCAGGGTCGAACTGCGTGACGCCCGGAAGACCTACGCCTTACCCAGCCGGACGATCAAAGGTATGCTGCGTCATATCTACGCTATTGTGAGTGATTCAAAAGACACCGGCACGGATATTGGACGACTGAATCCGACGGATAAATTGTTTGGGTGGGTGGGCGCAGGCCAGAATCAAGCGCTCATGGGCCGCCTGGCGTTTGGTTTTGGCGAGTTTGCGCCGCAAACCGAACTAGCCTGGTTCAAAGTGCCGTATCCCTACGGTAAGTGGAAGTACAGCGGCGGCGAGTGGCAAAGCACGGCCGACACGCGCGCGAGCAAGTTGCAGATCAACCAGACCTGGCGGCTGTTCCCGCATGCGCCGGTGGCACCGCTGGTCACACGGCTCGCGGACTTTGCGCCCAACACGGCGCAGGCGAGTTATTTCCGCGCGATCCTGCCGGGCGCGCGGGCGCGCTTCACCATTCGCTTTTGGAACCTGGACGATCAGGAATTAAAGCGGCTGATGTGGTGCGTGGCGCTCGAACCGGGCCTGGCGCATAAAGTGGGCAACAATCGCTATCTGGGCTTTGGCAGCCTGCGCCTGAACGTCCTGCCCGATAGTTTCCTGATCGATTGGACCAAGCGTTATGCGGGCGCGGCGGGCGAAGCGTGGCGTCTGCCGCTCAAGGTCCAGGACTGGCTCAAGCCGCGCGAAGTGGGTCTGGCCAATTACACTGATCTGATTAAGGCGCTGGATGCTAAACGGCTTTGATTGGCTGCGCCGGAGCCAGTCCGGTGCTGAGCTGTTGGCAACCCTGAAGTGTTTGGAGACGCAGCCCGATCTCCTGCTGAACGAGGCGGAGATCGGGCCGCCACCGTCCGCGTTGCACACCCCGTGTCAGCGGTGTTGGATCTATCCCCGCCAGATTTCGCCGCACCACACCGCGCAATACTGTCAGGGCTGTCAGACCATCGTCAACGCCGCCCGCCGCCTGGGCGACCTCTCGCGCGAATCGACCGTCATCTGGGGCTTTGTCAATCGCTTGCCGGGCCTGTTGGACAACCCACAGGACAGTCGGCTGCTGGGCGCGTTTGTTCAGGATTCGAACCATTTTCTGGTGATGTTGCGCCATCGTGAACTCAGGCCGTTTCTGCAAGAGTTAGTAATGTATCATGGCGATGATCTCACCGGCTTGATCCAGATCCTCCCGACCGTTGGGATCGGGCGCGGCCTGCACATGGGCGACCTGCTGTGTCGCGTCGCGTATCACGAAGCGAATTTTTCGCTGGATCGGCTGCGGGCGCGCTTTTACGCCAAACCGTATCAGATTCTCAGGCCCCATCTGCTGGATCGCAAAGGCGTCCTGACCTTTGATATGGCCGAATTTCTCAGTGTGCTGGAAATGGTGGCTATTTTTCGCACGCTCTTGCAACCTCACGAGCAGCAAATGCTGCACGAGCTATTGACGCGCACGCGGGACGATCCCGCTGAGGCCCAGTTTTACTGGGGGCGCGTGATGGGCGTATTAAATACACCGGCGAAAGACATGTTGAGCGCTTGGGGCGTGCGGCAGTGGTCCACCGAGAGTATCGAACTATTGTATGACCTGATGGATTATGTGGCCTATTACTGAGTCGCTGCACCTGATTCGCTATCTGTTGGTGTGGAAGGTCAATCGGAAGATGGTGCGCTTGCCGCATTGTTTGCCCGTCGATCTGTCGCGGGTACTGGGAACGCTGATCGCCGAACGGCTGCCGACGCGCGAGGCGCAGCCCTGGCGTAAGGCGTTGAGCAAATGGGATGCTTACGAGGGTGACGCCGCTGATTCACGACCCCGCGACCGACACAAGCCGCGGCCGGGGCAGCCCGATAGAAACACGCCCGTTCCCCAGATCGCCTGGCCGATCGAGACGGTACTGTTCGTCTATCCCGGTAAACAAATCTATGGTCAGGGCGAGTTGATTTTCTGGGAACTCAAGTTGGCGGGTACCAGTGCGGATCATGGCCTGTTCCTGGAAGTCATCTTGCCCGCGATGGAAGAAGCCAGCACAACGACTGACCCGCGCTGGTCTCACCCCAACAGCTTGTGGGGCGGCTTTGACATCCAATCGATCTACGCCGCGCGCGGCCTGCACTGGGAACCGGTGGCCCGCGACGGTAAGCTGGACTTGCGCCAGCGCGTGCCGCCAACTTGGTGGGCAGAGGGACGAACGTTTACTTCAGATTCGGAACGCGCGCTCGATCAACTCAGCTGGTCGACTGGCTTTGATCTGCCTACGCCACCCGCAACGCGTGCCCCAACTTTGTCCCAGATACTCGAAGCATTGACCGCGCGGCTGAGCGCGTTCAGGCCCGGCAAACACCTTGCCAATGCGGATGTATGGCAAAGCCTGAGTCCAGACGACCAGGCTGCCCTGCGCCGCGCCATTGAGCAGGCCGCAGAGTTCCCCGTGGTTCGTCAGCAGATTGGACCTGCGCCGAAGGGTTGGCCAGGGAAGTGGGGCGGCTCGCAAAAATTTTTGCTCATTCCAGATCCGATCGTCCCGTACCTTGAGCTGGCGTCGATTCTCCATATTGGCCGGCAGACCCATTTTGGGTGCGGCACGTTTATCATCAAGTGAGGGTGCTTCTGCAGAACGCGCCGCGGACTGTGAGCATTCAAAAGCGCACAAGATGCCCGCGCGCAGTATAACGTGCTGAGCCGTTTTCAGGCGAACCGCTCAATCAAACAACCGATCGACCGCCTCGGCTAATTCGGCCAGATTGCTGACGCGATGGACGGCGTGGCACAGCGGAGCGTATTGCAGCATGTCGCTATCGCCCGTGCGCCATTGCAGGGGAGGTTCGGGATTGAACCACAACACACGCTTGGCGCGCCGCTTGATCTGATCCACCAGATCGAGACGCGGATCGTTGTAGTTATTGCGCCCGTCGCCGAGGAAGATCACAATGGTGCGGCGATCGACGCTGTCAAAGTGATCGTGCGTGAACTCGGCCAGCGCCGCGCCCAGATCGGTGTTGTAATAGCCGGGCGGAATTCGTTCCAGCACATCTTGCACCACTTCTTTGGCGCGGCCCTGCTCGAAGTCGTGCGTCAAATCGTGGATGTGATTGATGAAGGCAAACGAACGGGCGCGTGAAATCTGATCGCTGAGTTCATACATCAGGCGCACCATGAACTCCGCCACGGGGCGCATGGACGTGGATACATCCGCAATCAAGACGAGTTTCGGCTTCAGCGTCTTGTGCTTGAACTTCATCTTGAGGGGAATGCCGCCGTACTGCAAATTGGCGCGCAGGGTCGCTTTGGGATCGAGTGTGCCTGCTTTGCCGCGCTTCTGTCGCAGCGCCGCGCGGCTGCGCAGGCGGGCCGCCAGACGTGCCACCTGCCGCCGCAGTTCATCACGCTCACGCTCGCTCAAACTCTCGAACGGGCGATTCATCAGATCGTCGAGCGGCTCGCGCTTCTCGTATTCCTGCGCCATATTCTCTGCGATCTGCCGCCCCACGTAATCGGCTACCTGCTGTTCCAGCGCTTCGGCATTGCCCTGCATGGCCTCGCGCAGTTGCTGGCGGGCTTCGTCGTCCAGGCCCAGCGCGGCCAGCATTTCCATCAGTTCGTCGATTGCCTCTTGCAAATCCTGCATCCCCAACTGTTGCAACATGCGGCGGTTGATCCACTGCTTCTGATACATCTGGTTCGCATTGGGCAGTCCGGCCTGTTGACCCAACTGCTGCAATTCCTCTTGAGTGAGCGGACGGCCTTCGGCCAGGCGGCGCATGAGTTCGGCTTGCAGCTCACGCAGGATTTGGCGCAGCGCGTCTTGCAGCATCTGCTGCTCGTCGTCCGACAGACCGCCTGTGCCATTCATCATCGGCGGCTGCATCGATCCGAAAAAAAGCGGAAAGAGTTTATCGAAGGTCGGGCCGTCTTTGGCTTCTTTGACGAGCGTCGCCTTGAGGGACACGCGAAAGACCTCGCGATCTTCCAGTCCCAGCCGATCGATCGCGTAAAAGGCATCCTGACTCTCAGCCAGGGAAACCCTCACGCCGGAGGCGCGGAGCGCGGTGATGAAGTGAACGATGCGGGAGTCCATAGTGATGAGTGAAACGTGAAGAGTGAAAAGTGAATTGCAAACGATGATCGTTCGCGCTTCACTCGTCACTCATCACTCGTCATGAGTTAGCGCTTTCGCCGTCGCGGATCATTGTCAAACGTATCATACCGATCGACGGCCTGCGCACCACTCCGGCTCGATCGGCCTTCCAGCCCGCCGCCACGGGCGCGCTGTACATCGGCTTCGTGCTTCAACAAAACCGTGAGCGTCGTGTTGAGCGTCGTCTCGTCCATGTGATCGGCATTCAACGCGACGAGGGCCTTGGCCCAGTCGAGCGTTTCGCTGACGCTAGGACTCTTCTTCAGATCCATCGTCCGCAGCCGCTGCACGATCTGCACGGCTTGCTGAGCCAACTTCAGGTTGAGCTCCGGCACTTTCAGGCGGATGATATTGAGTTCCTGCTCCATCGAGGGATAGTCGACGAAGAGGTACAGGCAGCGCCGTTTGAGCGCTTCGCTCAACTCGCGCGTGTTGTTGCTGGTGAGCAGCACCAACGGCTGATGCCGCGCCTTGATGGTGCCCAGCTCCGGCACGCTGACCTGAAAATCGCTGAGGATTTCCAGCAGGAACGCTTCGAATTCCGTGTCCGAGCGATCGATCTCGTCGATCAACAGCACGACCGGCTTGTCGCTCATCAGGGCGCGGAGGAGCGGTCGGGGCAACAGAAAGCGCTGGGAAAAGAACACGTCTTCTTCGGCCGCCAACCGATCGGCTGCGGCACTCAATGTTTCGGCTTCGCTCAGCAGTTGCGAGAGTTTATCGCGCAGCAGCTGCGTGTACAGCATCTGCTTGGCGTACTCCCATTCGTACAGCGCCTTGGTTTCGTCGAGACCTTCATAGCACTGCAAGCGGATCAACTCGCGGCCGGTCGCCCCCGCCCACGCCTTGGCGAGTTCGGTCTTGCCCACACCCGCCGGGCCTTCCGCAAGAATGGGCTTGTCGAGACGCTCGGCCAGAAACAATACCGTCGAGATTTCTTCGGTGGCGATGTATTGCTGTTGGCTCAGGCCCTGTTGGACATCGTGCTTATCTTTGAACATTTCTTGGCTGCCTTGAGAGGATGAAGAAATTGTACCCGATCAAACGGCAGGCGTCATTCGCACTAGGGGAGAGAAACCGGGTTTCTACGGGCAGGACTTAATGGAGTTAGAAATGGAGAAACCCGGTTTCTTATCCTACAAGCAAACGGGCGAAGCGCTGAATGCTTCGCCCGTTCGACATTCAATACTGAAACACGTGAGGGTTACTTGAAGTTTTCGGTTGCGAATTTCCAGTTGACGATCTTCCAGAAGGATTCCACATACGCCGCGCGCGCATTGCGATAGTCGATGTAGTAAGCGTGTTCCCACACATCGCAGGTAAGCAGCGCTTGCTTTCCATCTTTCAACGGCGTGCCCGCATTGCTCGTGCTTTCGATCGCCAGCGTGCCATCGGCGTTCTTCACCAGCCACGCCCAGCCCGAGCCGAACGTCGTGACCGCGGTGGTGGTGAATTTCTCTTTGAATTGTGCGAACGAGCCAAACGCCTTGTTGATCGCGTCGGCCAGCGCACCGGTCGGTTCGCCGCCGCCGTCGGGCGCCAGACAATTCCAGTAGAACGTGTGATTCCAAATTTGCGCCGCGTTGTTGAAGATGCCGCCGCTCGCTTTCTTGACGATGTCTTCCAGCGAGAGGGCTTCAAACTCGGTGCCGGGAATCAGCTTGTTCAGATTGGCGACATAGGTCGCGTGATGCTTGCCGTAGTGGTATTCGAGGGTTTCTGCCGAGAGGTGCGGCGCTAAGGCATCTTTGGCATACGGCAACGGGGGCAACTTGTGTTCCATGCTTATTTCTCCTTGAGTCAAATTTTTTCTCGCCACGCCGGCCTGTCAGCCGATGCGGACAAAGCACAAAGAGAATGGTTGGCACAGACGACAACGTCCCCCGCCACGCTTGCGCCAGCGAATCTATTGTACTCCAGAATGGGATCGCCGATCGAGCAATGGTCGCTAGCGCGGATTCCAAGTTAGTTTACGGCCTTGCGCTACGTCGTCATTCCCGCATGCTTCTGGCGGGAATCCATACGCTCAGCGACGCAAGGTAGAACTGGCCAGTCTGGATGCCCGACAACAGCGTTCGGGCATGACAGAACCATAAATCAAAGTGGAACTCGCTCTAGCGATCAGCCTAGTTCAGCTTGGCCTGCAGTGCTTTGCGAATCTCCGTCTGACTGGGCGGATAGAGGAACGCGCACTCGCCATTGATGAACACGCCGTTGGCGATGCCCCAGCGTTCCATTACAACCCGATCGTCCGTGTTGATCTCATGCACCACCACGTGCCGGCCCAGTTCGTGCGCCACGTGCAGCAGCTCATCGCGCGCGTGCGCCCAGAAAGGACACTGCCCGCACCAGAAGAGATCGACCGTCGTCTTGCCGGCTGGCGTCGGCACGGGCTGATAGCGGCGCGGCAGAAACTTCGGCTGCGGCACAGCCTGCCAGTTCTTCATCAATAACCACGCGCAGTCGGTGTCATCCACCACCGTGAAGCCGTGCTCGACGAAGAACCCGGCGGGCATGAACAGCGAATCGGGATAGGCGATGACTGCCAGGCCGCCGGACTGCTCGCGCGCTTTTTCCTCGCACGCTTCCAGCAGGTGCGCGCCCACGCCATGCCAGCGATGTTTGGGCTGCACGAACATGCAGGTGATAAACGTGAGATTCTCGCCCTGCACGGGACGCGGAGCATGCTCGATCGGGATGTATTCGAGATGGCCCACTGGGCTGGTGCTTTCATAGGCCACCAGAATGCGGACGCCCTTGAATAACGTGTTGTAATTCCAGAAGCGTTTCACGTCTTTGGCGTGGCCCAGCGGCTTGAAGGCCAGTTCCCGATCCGTCTCCCAGTCTTTCGCAAAGTCGTAGTTGAGGCACAGCAGCGTCTGCTCTTCGGTGTCTTGCAGTTCGAAGATTTCCATAGCCGCCTCCTGAATGGTAGGGGCGACTCTCGCGGTCGCCCGGAGCAGCCGCCGGGGCTGCCCCTACACGATCACCGGCTCGTGCTCATGATGCTCATGTTCATGATGCGTGACGAAATCGCCCATGAGCGGACTGACCAGTCGTTCGTAGTCGGACATCGCCAACTTGATGGTGGTGTGATGCGTGCCTGCCTGGAAAACGATAGACGCTTCATCCGCCAGTGACCGATCAAGGATCACCGGCACCTGATAGAGATTGCCGAAGGGCGGCATCGCGCCGACGTCGCAATCGGCAAACAGCTGCGCGAATTCGAACTCGCGGGCGCGGCGCGCGGTGGTCGCCTTGAGCAATTGACGCACCCGCTCGAGATCGACATGCCCCGGCGCCGGCAGCACCAACATGATCGGCTTATCGTCGACGGAAGCGATGAACACCTTGGCGACGTGCTCGCCCTTTTCGTGCAGCACCGCGGCCACTTCCTGCATGGTGTACACCTGGCGATGTTCCTGCACTTCGAAATACGCGTGCTGCTCGGTGAGATAGGCCGTTAAACGCTCGCAGCAAGTTTCCATGGGATTCACCTCCTCGGTGCACTCGGTAATGATTCGGCAAAAACAAAAAGCCGACCGTTCCCGGATTGCTCCAGGCTTAGCGGTCGGCTACGAGATTCTTCACGCGCCCTCCTACGACAAGAACGCCCGTGATAGGGGTTGTGACGACGACGTTTATGCGGCTTGAATCGATTTCAGTATAGCACTGTTTTTGGCGAATGTGACGACGAATTTGGCAGAAATGGTGCTCCCAGAATCTCAGGTTATGTTACCGAAGTCGCGCTCGAAAAAACGGAGGCACAGATTCTCGTTAGCGAGAATGCGCATGATGTTTAGACGTGAGAAA
This sequence comes from Anaerolineae bacterium, assembly GCA_003154115.1. Taxonomy (GTDB): domain Bacteria; phylum Chloroflexota; class Anaerolineae; order Fen-1058; family Fen-1058; genus Fen-1058. Next base: position 5,828 of record PMCF01000366.1, on the reverse strand, counting down.
TAGCCAACGGATAGACCTTCTCAGCATGCAGCATTTCGCTGGCATACTTCAGGCAGGCTTGAATGTCAGCCTTTGTTACGCCGGGGTAGTTGCGTTCGATGTCGGCCTCACTCCAGCCCTGCGCCAATAGGTCGATCACGAATTCCACCGCAAGGCGTGTGCCTTTGATCACCGGCTTGCCCACAAGAATATTGGGGTCAATAACGATACAATCTTGCCAGTTCATAGGAGCCTCCCATCTGGCTTGATTATATCATCGGAAAACGACGGAGGCCCAGATTGCTCTGGACCTCCGTCTCGGTACCTCATAGTGAACCGTCTTAACTCGCGGTCGCGGATTGGGACTTTTGCTGATCCAGGCGCTGACGCAACCACGCGTTGACCAGCGTTTGCGTGCTGACGTGCCGCTCGCGCGCCGTCTTGCGCAAATCCTCCATCAGCTCAGGCTCAATGCTGATCACCGCGCGGCGGGCGGCGGGATCAAACGTCATCTCGACTTCGTAAGTCTGATCGTCATAGTCGGCAAGGCTATGGGTGTCCCAGAACTCAGCCATTTCTTCAATAGTACGGGCTTTTGAAATGCTGGTCAAATGAGAGGCATCGCACATGGCTAGGCCGGATGGTGCTGTGACGTTTGTGCTACTTTTTCCTGCAACCACAGATTGATGAGCGTACTGGTAGAAACGCCTTGATGACGTGCCTCTTTGCGCAATTCCGTTAGGACATCTTTAGCTACGGCAAAATAAGCCTTATCGCTTGAGATATCCATTTCCAGATCGACTTCTTCCATCACATCTTCATAGTCGGCTGTGCTGTGCTTGTCCCAGAACTGCCAGAAGCCTTCCAGCGACTCAAAGTTATCAGGAATGGTTGCACGTTTGCTTGTGCGCTTTTTATCGACCATAGGCTTTGCGTTCCTTGCGATCCATGTCGCAAGCGCTGATAATCAAGACCTCACTCCCTGCCCCTCTCCCGAAACGCTTCGCGCAGTCGATTTCGAGAGAGGGGCAGGGAGATCACTTCGTAATCTTTAACAACCTTCCATCGCTGCGCCCGAACACTTCGGGGAAGTAGAACTCATTCGCCATCGTCGGGATGACCTTGTATTCACCGGGCAGCGTGGCGCGCATGGTGTACGAATATTCATACGTGCCGCGATAGAGGTAGTCGGCAAACAGCACCACTTTATCGTCGCGCAGTTCACTGCGATTGTACCAGTTCCACCACCACCAATACGGCGAGTAAATCTCACGTCCATCCGGCGCGTATGTGGGTGTCCGAGACAGATTCGCGCCCTGCGCCAGCAGGCTCGTCGTCGCCAGACCCGTATCGATCGCTTCCGCGCCTGCCGGGAGTGGATCTTCCACAGACACGTAGTACAGATCGTGCGGCGCGATGATGGTGAGATCGACGCGGATCACATCGCCGACCTTCGCGGTTGTCACCTCGGGGCACTTGTTCCGATCGGTTTCGGCGCACGACGCGAGGGTGTAACGTCGCTGCACGACGACGCCGCGATCCGACACGGGCGGGAGATTTTCCACCGGCTGGAAGACACGAAGATGCGCCGTGTAGTACATCACACCGTCGCCCGGCCCGCGCGAGAACGTCAACCGATTGGCTTCCTGCGCGACCAGTTCTTTGATCGCGATCTGCTGCTGCACCGGCTGCTGCACATTCTCCGGCGTAAACGTGCCTTCGGCCACCGACTTGTCGTTGAGGAACACGGCGTAGTCGTAGTTGGGCTTTAGTTCGCCGGTCGCCGCCATCCAATCGGTCAGGGAGATCAACGCCCAGGCGGTTTCCTGCGTCGTTTCCCAGTAGCCGACCTTGCGCGCCACCATCAACCAGCGCACGATGTTGGGCGCGAGTTCGTTGTTCTGATCGAGCCGCGCATACGCATCGAGGATGATGGCCGTCGAGCGCGTGTCAGTAGTCATCGACCACCAGTTATAACTATCTTCTTCCCAGTGCGCGCCGGTGGCGCTGAAGATCGCGGCATTGTTGAGATCGGACAACAGCGTCTTGATGCGCGCATCCGACTTGCTCGTGTTGCCGATCGCCAGCGCCAAATACGCCTTGGCATAGTGGCTCAACTTGGCGCGTTGATCGAACAGTGAGCTGATCGTGTCGGCCGGTGCTTGCTTATCCTCGGCCAACACGAACGAGAACCACGCCTGCGCGTCGGCTTCGTAGCCCGCTAGATCACGCACGTTCCCCTTGAGCTGTCCCTTGAGATATTCTTCGCCGCGCGTCAACACATCGGCACGCACGGTGAAGCCGGCCTCCCGCGCCTGGATCAAGCCATAGACGACGTAGGCGGAGATATACGCGTTGCTCTCTTGATTGCTCCACCACCCCCAACCGCCGTCTTGATTCTGCCAGTTGCTCAATTTATCCAACCCGACGTTGATCTCCTGGGTCAAAGAGACTTGCAGCGTGGGGCTCACAATTCCGAGTTGCGCCAAGGCGCGATACGTCAACACATTCGGCAGGAAGCGGCTGACTGTTTGCTCGACACATTCATATGGATAGTGCTTGAGATAGTCCAGACCGTTGACCATGCCCGCCGCCAGCGACGGATCGACTTCGATACTCAACTCACCCGATCGGTTGTCGTAGTTCGGCGGCAGCACGATCAATTCGGTGCGCTGACCGGCCTGCTTCAACTGCCCGCCCGTGCCCACGATGTCGGGCGCGGTGTAACGCAGCACCTTCAACGATCCGTCGGGACCGGTGGCAAGGCGCGGCTTGCTGGCATCGACGAAGTCGCCCGCTTGGGCGTAGAAGACGAGCTGCGCCGATTCGACATCCTGCGCTTCGACGTTCCACGTTGCCATGGCTTCCGACTTGGCCGGAATGGTCACGACCTGCTGCGCATCCGAGAGGATCGTCACGCCCGTCGCAGAGAGCGTGAGCGTGACGCTCAACGGATTGTCGGTGTTGTTGCTGACATTCGCGGCGAGTTCGGCTTTATCGCCCACGACGAAGAAGCGCGTCGTCACCGGGCGAATGAGCAGCGGCTTTGTAGCGATCACATCGACGGTACTCTCACCGACTTTGGTATCTGCCGTAACACCGACTCCATGGAACGTCCACGTCGTCAGGTTATCCGGCAGCTTGATCGTCACACTGCCCTTGCCGGAAGCATCGGTGGTTAAGACCGGATTCCAGTAGGCGGTATCCGCAAACTCTTCACGCACTTCGACGTTGGGCACCGCCGCGCCGTTGGCCGCACCTTTCGCAGCAGGCGCGGGTGCTTCCATCGTGCGAGTTGGTTGACCGGGAGCCGCCGGCGCCGCCGTCGCCGCCGGCATAGCCATATCATTCGCCGCTCCGCCCGTTGCCTGACGCTGCCCGGCTTGTTGCTGCTGCTGTTCGAGGTCTTCCTGCAAGCGTTGATTGAGCTTATTGATCGAGACCGTCAGATCGACGGCGGTATTCACGCCCAACGGACGCCGGCCGTAGAACGCTTCAAGGATGGCATCGACCGGGCGTGGCAGCAACGACAGCACGGCCTTGTCCACCAGATCGAGCGAGAATTCCACGGCGATGGGTTGACCGTCGCTGGTAGTGGCCTCGATCTGATACGTCACACTCTCGCCGGGTTGGGCCGTGGCTCGATCGGGTGTGAGGGTGATCTTCAAAGTCTGCGCCACCGGCTTCACCTCGATCGGCAGCAGGCCCACTTTGTAATCACTCAACTTATTACTCGCGTCCTGCCCCTTGATCAGCACGACGGACACATACACATTCGGCGCAAGATCAGCCGTGATCGGCAGTTCATAGATTTGCGTGCTGCTGGTGATCTTGATCAGTTGAACCTGCAAGATGCCGCCGCGCTCGATCGAGACCAGCGCCCAGTGCTCGCCCTGGAACGGCGAGGGGATCAGAATCTTGGCGGTTTCACCGGGCACGTACGAGGACTTGTCGCTGATCAACGAAATGCGATCGTTGTTCTCGCGCTGCCACGAGACGTACTCCGCGCCTGTGACCCACTGCCACTCCGACGCGCGCACTTCACGCCCGCCGCCATCGATAGCCGAAGCGCTGACCTTGTAGGAACCGGCCTGCGGCGGCGTGTAGGTGATGGTCGCTTCGCCCTTGTCGTTGGTGGTCGCCGTCGTGTTATAGACCGGAATGTCACTCGGTATCGATTCCCAGTAACCTTTATCTTCCAGATACTTATTCGCGTATTCGCGGCGAATCACATTCACCGCGATCGTCTTGTTGGGCAGGCGCGCGCCTGCCCAATCGACGGCAATCAGATCGATCGTGGTGGGTTTCTTCGCTTCGCCGATGTAGTCACGCGAAGCCACGCCGACATAGAAATCGCCGCTGTGCCGCGTGATGGTGTTGCGCCCGGAAATCACCTGATTGTCTTTGCCGGTCGCGGTCGCTTCGACGATCAAGTGCACCGATTGAGTGATGGGCGTACCATCGGACAGCTTGAGATCGCCGGGGATTTCGATCGTGAGGTTGCCATTCGCATCGGTCGTGCCGGAGCCGGAGAGAATCGGTTGCGGCGGCGGCGCAGCGCTGCGGAACCACCAGCAATCGAAGCAGATGTAGGGACTATCGACATCGCTCCAACTATAATTGCCGCCCCACGGTGGTTGGAAGTTGAACGGTTCTTGTAGCACATTCCACTGCACGGGCTGCCCGGCCACACCACCGCCAAAGAAGTACTTCACGGCCACTTGGGCGCTGGTCGCTTGGCCGCGCACGATCTCTTTATCTTTCGGCGTGACCACCACTTCAAACTCTGGCGCGCGATAGGCCGCCACGGTGAATGTTGCATTCGCGCCGTAGCTGCCAAAATTGATCTGCACGTTGTATTGACCCAGTGCTGCCCCATCACTCAACTTCAAGTCGCCGAAGTAAATGCCCAGGACGCTGACATCAAAGTCTTTATCAAGCACCACTTCACCGGTGGGGCTGTTGATCGTGATATGCACCTTGGTCACATCGGGCAAGCTGTACTTCACGTCATTCTCTTTGCGCAGGATGCCCTTGAAGTCCACCGTTTGGCCGGGGCGATAGATCGGCCGATCGGTGTAGAGGTAGTTGTTATAGATGCCTGATCCGCCGTAGTAATCGCCGTTCACGCCAAAGTCATACGTGGAGATGCCGCTGCTCCATCCGCTCGACACAGCGGCATAAGGTTCAGTCGCAACCGCGCCGACCACACCATCATTCGGATTGAATTTGAGGCGCGCGAGGCCCTGCGCGTCGGTGGTCGCCGTGCCGATCGAGGTGTTGTTGGAGCTGTAGAAGGTGAGCGGCACATTGGGCGCCGGCTGGCCCGATCGGTAATCGGTGGCCCATAAGAGCGCATCGCCGGAAGCCGTCTTCAACGTGAAGTTGAGCTTGCTCACCACGATCGCGCGGCGTTGTTCGTAAGCGTAAGTGTTTTGATCTTTCGGAATCTGCGGCGAATCGACGCTGATCCAGTAGAAGCCAGGCTCAAGCAGGCCGCCACCTTCGGCCAAATCGATCGAGGTGGCGGTTGCTTCGTTGGCCTGCTTCTCGATCGGCGCCGACCACGATCGGATCAACGCGGATGCCGGTGGCTGGTAATTGTAGTCGCCGAGCGATTGATCGAACATGCTCTGCGGCGGCAGGCGATACAGTTTCAGATCCGCCTGGCTAATGTTGGTGGAAATGAGATACACTTTGGCCGGATCGTAAGCGTTGAGCGTGCCGTAAAAATCGGGGAAGTGCAGGCGCACGCTGGGTGGCAGTTCCGCCGTGCGGAAATGCACCGTCAGATTTTCGGCGGTCTGATTGCCATAGGGATCTTCGATGCCGGGCGTGATCTGCACTTC
>PMCF01000326.1 GCA_003154115.1 Anaerolineae bacterium | reverse complement strand
GAAGTTATTCTTTTACAACTACTTAGATTAGAAATTCCTAATGATGGTTTCACGGTTATTTCATCGGGTAAGACTAGACTAGAGCCAAGTCAGGAGGACTACTATGAAACGATTTCAGGGATTTATCGCCGCGACACTGGTTACGTTCATCGTGGGATTCGGCATGGTGGCGATTGGCGTCAATGCCGCGTCCAATTCCAATAGTGTGCCGGTGAGCGATTCGCCGGCGAGTAACTCGCCGGTGAGTAACTCACCCGCTCAGGCATCTGCCGCAGCGACGTCGAAGATAGTGAACGTCTCAAACACGGTAGTGGATCAATCGCAGGCGCAGATCAATCAATTGCAGGCGACCATCAAGCAGTATCAAGATCGCGAGAAGCAGTACCAGGATCGGGAAAAACAATATCAAACCGAATTGGCCCGGGTGACGCAGCAGATGAATGATGCCACGGCGCAGGCCGATCAATTGCAGCAGATTCTGGTTGCGCTGCAGCAGCGCGGTGTCATCCAGATCTCCGCTGATGGCCGGATTTCCATCCCGCGCGGCTAACCTGACTCATTTAACTTACGCACCGTCACACCCGCGACGCCTTTCCCGCCACTTTGCGGCGGAGGCGCGCTGGGCGAGAGCGGGTGCCCAGTTGGCGCAATGCTGGATTCCCGCTTGCGCGGGAATGACATTGAATACTATAAAGGGGATTCACATGGATAAGTTTCAACACAAATTACGTTTGTTGATTGTGACCGGCAGTACGGTCGGTTTTATGGGCGGGTGGGCGTTACTCGCTCACGCGGGCAAGCCGGTTTCGAGTACGGATACGTTCGTAAATGACACATCCTTTGCGCCAGTCACGGCACAGGTCGCTGCACCGGCCCCGCTGCCACCGTTGGACTTCACAGCGATCGAGGCGGGGCGTGGGTCGACGAGTGTGCAGCCACTGCCGATCGTGCCCGACACCCAACCCGCACCAGTCTTCAGGCCGCGCTTTCGGACGCGCACTTCTTAAGAATACGGCGAGTTCCACGCCGGGAGGTCTTTCATGTCGGTATCAAAAATGTCTAACTCTTCTTCAAATAAAGTTTCTACGACCACGCTGGTCGCTCTCACTTTCATCTTGGCTGCTGTCGGCGGCCTGACTGTTGTGATTGTCATGGGAGGTTATTCGCCCCTTGACTTCGTTCGCAATATCTTCGATCAGTTGTTTGCGGCGAGCAGTGTGCAAGCCATGTGGTACGTCACCCGCGCCGCCGGTTTGATATCGTACTTGCTCTTGTGGCTGTCGACGGTGTGGGGCCTGGGCGTTTCCAGCAAAATCTTTGACCCGGTGCTGCACCGCGCCTTCGCGTATGACTTTCATCAATTCCTGTCGTTGTTGGCGATTGGCTTTGTGATTCTGCACATTGTGGTGCTGCTGGCCGATCAATACCTGCCCTTCTCGGTGGCGCAAGTCCTGGTGCCGTTCGCCGCGCCGTATCGGCCGGTGTGGGTGGGCCTGGGCACGATCGGGTTGTATCTCACGCTGCTCGTCTCGATCACGTTTTACATCCGGCGTCAGATCGGGCAAAAGGCTTTTCGCTTCATCCACTTCGCCAGTTACCTGGCCTTCCTCGCGGCGGCTGTGCACGGCTTGTTGTCCGGCACGGATTCGCCCCTGGTGACGGTGCGGGCGATGTACTTCGGCACGGCGTTGATCGTCGTATTCTTAACCGCCTATCGGATATTCATGAGCGCGCAGGCCAAACGCCAACGGGCCGCGCTAAGCGGTCGAGCGTGATCGCTATCTGATCCGTTGGTGCTCAAAAGCCCTCGCCCGTTCATCGAGCGAGGGCTTGTTTGTGAGCTAGCGGTTGACGGTCGGCGGGAACACGATCGGTTGATCCTGCCCTGATTTTGAAGTAGACTCACGCGCACTTTTCGATGTGGAGCTGACACGGATGCCTACACCACGCCCGCTGGCTTATCTCTTCGATCTCGACGGCGTCTTCTACAACGATACGCGCCCCATTCCGGGCGGAGCGGACGTCATTGCCCGGCTGCGGGCGGGCGCCCTTTCCGACTCCCCACCGGGGAGTCGGGGGCGTTCTGCGAAGGGTGTGCCGTTTCGCTTTGTCACCAACACGACGAGCAAGGGACGTGTCTCACTCGCCGCGAAGTTGCAGGGCTTTGGCATCAGTGCGGAGCCGCGCGAAATCTTTTGTCCCGCCGTGGCCGCTGCGGCATTTCTGCGCGAGAAGCAGGCGAGCGGTGTCTTCTTCACCACCGCTGATACCCGCGCCGAATTCGACGATGTGCGCGAAGATGTCACTCAGCCCGATTACGTGGTGCTGGGCGATCTGGGCGATGACTGGACGTATGCGAAGTTGAATCAAGTGCTGCGCTATCTGCTGAACGGCGCGCAGCTGATCGCTTTAGGGATGTCGCGCTACTGGCGCGCCGACGATGGCCCCCGGCTGGATGTGGGCCCGATCGCTTCGGCGTTCTCCTACGCGACCGGCATTGCGCCGATCGTGCTGGGCAAACCCGCGCGAGATTTCTTCCTGCTGGCGCTGCGCGATCTGCACGTCGATCCGGTGCACTGCACGATGGTGGGCGATGACATCGTCACCGATATCGGCGGCGCGCAATCCGCTGGGATGCAGACGATCCTGGTCCGCACGGGCAAGTTCAGACCGGAGGATTTGGAAGGCGCGATCAAGCCGGATGTGATCGTCGATTCGATTGCCGATCTGATCTAGAAACCGGGCTTCTCCAATCATGCAGTAATAGATGCTGGAATGTAGAAACCCGGTTTCTTTTCGTTTTACGCATTACGTTTTACGATGTAAAATTACTCCCAATGTCTGATCAAATCGAAGAAATCAACGAGCCGCAAGGCAATACCGAACTTAGCGAGCGTGAACTCGAACTCCTCAAGCTGCTGGCGACCGGTCTCAGCAATAAAGAGATCGCCGCGCAGCTGTTCCTCAGCATCAACACCGTCAAGGTTCACCTGCGCAACATCTTCACCAAACTCGGCGTGCAAAACCGGATGGAAGCCACGCTGATCGCGATTCAGCGTGGCTATGTCAGTGTGCCGAGTACGGCAGTGCCGAGTACGACAGTGCCGAATACGGCAGTGCCGAGTACGACAGTGCCCGGTACGCCAATCTCCACTAACGGCGAGGTCACCGACACCGCGGATGAATCCGTTGGAGTGCGCCAGCCGATCGAAATGCCGGTTATTGCGCCCGCGATTGCTCTCGCAATCGAGATCGAGCCGCCGCTGCCAATCGGACGGCGTGTGGCATTGATCGCCATCGCGCTGGTGGCGCTGGGGTTGGCCCTCATCGCCGTGCCGCGTGGATCGGCGCAAAGTGACAGCGGCCTATGTGATCCCTTTGTGGATACTTGTACCGGGGGAAGTGTCACGACGCCCAATCAGACCGATTGGCAATCGGCCGCACAGATGTCATTGGCCCGAGGGCGCTTAGCCGTGGCCGCGGTGGGCGCGGAGATTGTCGCTATCGGTGGTCATACGTCGAGTGGTGTGACGGGGCTGGTGGAAATCTGGGACAGTGCCACGAAGCAGTGGCGCACCGGGCAAAACAAGCCGATCCCGGCGGCCAACATCGGGGCTGCTGTGCTGAATGGCAAGGTGATTGTGCCGGGCGGCTATACGACGACGGGCGCACCGACAGCAGCTGTGGAGGCCTACGATCTGATTTCGGATACGTGGACATCATTAGCACCGCTGCCCGCGCCGCGTTTTGCGCAGGCTGTGTCTGCCTACAACGGCAAAGTCTATGTGTTTGGCGGTTGGGACGGCCGAGGTTACGCCAACACGACGTTCGTCTACGATCCAAAGTCGGATCGCTGGACGACGGGCGCGCCGCTGCCCATCGGGCGCGGATTTGCGGGAGCCGCGACGTTGAATGATGCCATCTATGTGGTGGGCGGCTTTGCCGACGAACACGAACTCGATCGTTGCGATCGTTATTTGCCCAAGGAAGATCGCTGGGAGTCGTGTGCGCCCATGTCGGTGGCACGTGGCGGCCTCAGCCTGGTGCCTGTGGCTGGCCGCTTATATGCTCTGGGCGGCGGCTGGACGGGCTATCTCACATTCAATGAGCGTTACGATCCGGCGGCGAATGTGTGGAGCATCGCGCCGACGCCGTTTACGGGGCAGTGGCGCGGCCTGGGCGCAACCAACATCGGCAACGACATTTACGCGCTGGGCGGCTGGAACGGTCAATATCTGAGCGCGGTTGAGAAATACAATCCGTTTCCGTTCAGCATCTTTGTTCCGGCGGCCACGAAACAGTAAAGCGTAACGAGTAATGCGTAACGAGTAACAAGCCAAACCGGGTTTCTCCATTTTGGATGGTAATGCCAGCTGATTGTGGAGAAACCCGGTTTTTGTTTGGCTAGATCGTCACTACTTCGCCGGGCTTGAGGACGTGTACTTTCGTGGACGTTTCGGCTTCCACGCGCTTGGCCCAGGCATTGGGATCGGCTGCGATCAGGTCCCACGTGTTGTAATGTACCGGTACGACCTGCTTCGGTTGAATCAACTTCACGGCGCGCAGCGCATCGTCCGGCCCCATCGTGTAATTGTCACCGATCGGGAGCGCGGCCAGATCGATCCCTTCTTCGCCGATCAACTTCATATCGCCGAATAAACCCGTATCGCACGCCAGATAGACTTTCTTGTTCTCGGCTGTGAGCAGGAAGCCGGCGGGATTGCCGCCATTCGAGCCGTCAGGCAATGCCGAGCCATGGATCGCAAACGTGAGTTTCAAATATCCAAATGGATAGCGATAGCCGCCTCCTAGATGCTGCGGGTGGCCGTTTTCGACGCCCTGCCGGGCAAACCAACCGATAATCTCGGCGTTACTGATGACAGTGGCTTTGGTGCGTTTGGCAATCGCCACCGCATCGCCCACGTGATCGCCGTGGCCGTGCGAAACCAAAATGTAATCGGCCTTCACTTTGTCGGCCGTGGTCGATGCTGCCGGATTGCCCGTAAAAAACGGATCGATCAGCAGCTGCGTGCCGTTGACATCCAGCCCCATCGTCGCGTGTCCGTACCAGGTAAGTTTGATCGTCATGAGTGGCCTCCGGTGTGATTTGAAGAAATGATAGCACAAAGTGGTGCGTAGTGCGTGGTGCGTAAAACGTGATCGGTAAGAACTGAGCCTTACGCTCTACGTTTTACAAATAGGACCGCCCAGACAAATTTTGGTAACGCTAACTGCCGACGCCAGCGCCACGGTTCTCTGATCAGCCGATAGAGCCACTCCAGCCCCACGCGCTGCATCCACCGCGGGGCGCGTTTCTGCGTGCCCACGATGAAATCGAGCGAGCCGCCGATGCCCATCGCCACGGAGACGCCGGTGCGTTCGAGGTTGCGCGCGATCCATTTGTCTTGCTTCGGCGCGCCATAGGCCACGAGCAGAACAGTGGCCCCAGCCGATCGGATCCGCGCGGCGATCTCGACTTCATCTTCCATGCGTGGCGATCCGGCATACGCGCCGACGAGGCTGGCCTGCGGATAGCATTCCTTCAATTTGATCGCCGCTTGTGCTGCCACTCCCTCGGCCGCGCCGAGCAGGAAGATGCGCCAGCCGGTCTGCTGCGCCCGATCGGCGATCAAACCTACCAAGTCTGATCCGGCTACGCGTTCGCGCACGGGATGTCCCAAGCGTTTCGCCGCCCACACCACGCCGATGCCGTCCGGCAAATTCAGCACGCTGCGATCAAGAATCTGCTTGAATTCCACGTCTTTTTGCGCCAGCATGATGAATTCGGGATTGACCGTGCAGATTTGGCGCGGCACTCCGTCGCGCACGAATTGCTCGATGAGCGCCAGTGTCTCTTCGGTTGTGACGTCATGGACGGGAACGTCCAGAATAGTAATAGAAACGGCAACCGTCATCATCAACCAAGTTTCAATCTGCAAAATCTTGCCCAGCTGGCTGATCTGAAAATGCTCGTCGCCCTTGCGCCCACGCGGACGAGGGCGTTCCCGGGGAGCGGAGCGTTTTCCGGGTTTGTGCTGAACGCAGTTCATGGTGTCTGAATCCATGCAGTGTATCACTCGCCGTGCACGGCGTCAAAAAGCAGCTTTGAAATGCCAGTCACTCACCGAATTTGTGTTATACTGAAAATATGCTCTACCAGATTTCATTTGCCCCGCAAGTCCGTGAGCATTTACGCTGTCTGACAGCGCGTGAGCAAGAAATCGTGTTGGATGAGATCGAACGGCAGCTCGGTAACGAACCGACCGTCGAAACACGGCATCGCAAACGTCTGCGCCCGAATGCTGTGGCACCATGGCAATTGTCTGTCGCTGATTTTCGGGTGCTGTATACCCAAGCCGGGAAATCCATTTAATGACTACCCAAGCCGGGAAAAGTAGTGCGATTTACCCGTGTTTTCGGCACTTGATGCGGCCAAACGAGTGCCTTCCCGGCTAAAGTATACAGCACCGATTTTCGCGTCCTCTACGATGTTGAAGCGGCCAGCCAAGTCGTAGATATTTTGGTCATTGGACGAAAAGTCCGGGAGAAGTTGTTCGTGGCAGACAAGGAGGTACAGCTATGACCACCATTAATCTTGACAAGATGAACTTCACGGCGCGTGAGCTGTTGGACCTGCTGCGCCACGGCCCCATCGTAGTAACCGAACATGGCGAACCCTTAATGACCGTGGTCGCCGTCGATGAAGACGAGGCGGAAGCATGGCAGCTGGGACAAAGCGCAGAAGTCATGGCGCTGGTGCAGCAAGCTCGTCGGCAACTACAGCAGGGGCACGGTGTGACACTGGCCGAAATGCGCCAGGAGTTGGGACTAAAGCCGTAAAACGACAAAATCCTACTTATTCACCGCAAGACTTGCTCGAATACTTTCAGCGTCGTTTCCGCGCACGCCTGCCACGTGAACTTTTGTGCCTGTTGGTGCCCGCGTTCGATCAGCGTGCGGCGCAAGTCTGCATTCGTCGTAACCTCGTGCAGCCCTCGCGCGATGTCATCCACCTCCAACGGATTGACCAACACCGCCGCATCACCCGCCACCTCTGGCAGCGCTGAAGTGTTGCTGCACAACACGGGCAGGCCGCAGGCCAGCGCTTCGAGGACGGGAAAGCCGAAGCCTTCATAGAGCGATGGAAAGACAAAGGCCGTCGCGCCGGAGAGCAGGGCGTTCTTATCGGCGGCATCGACGTAGCCGATGAATTTGACGCGATCGTTGGCTTGCTTCAGCAATTCGCCGGTATACCAGCCAGATTTACCAGCCAGCACTAAAGCAGGCTGCAAGTTGCAAGATGCAAAAGCAGCAATCAGTCGTTGCAGATTCTTGCGCGGCTGGATCGTGCCGAGGTAGAGCAGATAATCGCCGTCGATGTGGTATTTAGCTTTGACGCGGGTGATCTCGATGGGATCGTCAACGCGCTTGATCGACGGATCGAGACCAGGATAGGCCACGGTGATCTGGTCGGGATCGGCGTGATACTGGTTGATGAGATCGCGCTTCGTCGCCGCCGAATCCGCCAGCAGGTGCGCCGCAGTGCGTGTGTGCCAGCGTGTCGATCGATCGAGATACCAGCGCTGCCGGGGCGGATGCGCTTCCGGAAAATACAGATAACCTAAATCGTGCACCGTCACCACGCTGCGGCGCGGATGGATGATCGGCAGAACGTGCGCCGGGACGAAGAGCAGATCGGGGCAGTGCAGGATCATCTCGGTGGACAGACGGATGTGCGTCCATAACCGAGGAAACGGCATGATCCTGAATGCTGATTGCTGAATGCTGATTGCTGATTGTGGCGGTTGGTTGAAGTACAGACGAAAAGAATAACGATCGGGTGCGCGCGACAACAGCGCTTCGATCAGATAGCGCGAATAGAGCTCGGTGCCGGTTGGCTGCGCGGCAACCGATCGGCTGGCATCCAGGCCGATGAGAAACCGGGTTTCAGAAGTCATCATGCGCGCTTATCCATCAGGCAGTCTGAATCCCACGGTGTGGAGAAACCCGGTTTCGGCTGATCTTACTTCGAGCGTGAGCGTGTGACGGATTGAATCAGAATGGCGACGCCAAAGACGATGAGCAGCACCGGCCACCACTGCAGCAGGTTTTGGAACACGGTCATCCCTTGCAGCGTGAACGCGAAGCCGCCGAAGCCCACCAGCAGCAGGATGGCCGCCGGCACCAATACCCCCGCATCGCGGAAGCGATCGGCGATCCACATGATCACGAAGGCAATGCCGACGATCAGCGGGAACGCCGGCCACAAGCGTCCCATGTCGCCCCACTCGACCATGCCGAAGCCGGGAAGGGTGACGTTGAGCGTAAAGAGAAAAAAGAACAATCCGACGAACATGACGATGGTACCGACGAAGGCCTGCCCCGCGTCGTGCTCGCTTCCGAAGATGAAGCCCAGCCAGAACACGACACCCACCAGCACACAATGCCGGGCCACATCTGCGTGATGCCCAACGAGGGAATGAAGTTGAGATTGACGAGCAGAAAATAACCGCCGATGAGGATGAGGGCCAAGGCGGTGACGAGGGTGCCACGACGTTCCATGTTGCGCCTCCAAAAAAGGTCTTGTGGATCGTTTCAGCGCGATTGTATCACAAAGCGCTGCGCAAGAAGTCTCGCACACGATCGGCCCACGCGCCCTCGCGCAGGATGACGGGCGTCGGCTGGGTGCAGTCGAGCACAGTCGACGGGACACCGCCGGGCGTCGTGCCACCGTCGAGGATGGCATCGATGCGTCCGCCGAGCTGCGCCTGCACTTCGGACACGGTGCGCGGATTGGGGCCGGCCGATCGATTGGCGCTGGTCACAGCCAGTGGGCCGGTGAGGCGCAGCAACGCGCGCGCCAGATCGAGAGCGGGGATGCGTAAAGCGACGGTGTGGGTCGTGCTGACTTCGAATGGAACGGTAGGCTGTTTGGGCACGACGATCGTTAGTGCGCCGGGCCAAAAGGTTTCCATCAGTCGATAAGCAAGCGGTGGAATGTTGATGGCAACTTGATCAAGGTCGCCAATGTCGGCCAGCAAGATCGGGATCGCTTTTTCGGGCGGGCGTTCTTTGGCGAGGTACAACTTCAGTGCGGTGGAACCATCGAAGGCAAGTATGCCTAAGCCATACACCGTGTCTGTCGGAAATGCGACGAGACGTTGATCGCGCAAGAGCTGCGCGGCGACATCAATCTGATCAGCCGTGAGCAGCCGGGTGTTCGCCTTGATCATGATTCAACCCGGAGGATTTCAACATTGACCACGGTATCGCCATCGAAGGTGAGGCGCGCGCCTTCGCAATAGCTGCACGCCGGGCCGTAAGTCTTGCGGATCGTAGGCGGCAAACATCCGACCGTTCCCGCTTCGACGATGCCGCCGTGACTGATGATCAAGGCGCGGCCACCCTCTGGCAAGGCCCGCGCGATCGAGCGCCACAACTCCGCCAATGATTGCGTGTAAAGACCGACGACGACGCTGTTAGCAGCGGCTTTGGCCCACGCGGCATATCCTGCATTCCATTGAACGACGACCTGTACTTCATCGTCCATGATGCTGAGTTGTTCGAGCTGTTCGTCGACGGCGTAGCCCATGGCGAGGGCGGTTTCAAAAGCGCGGGGCAGCGTGCTGGTGACCACCCGATCGAATTTGCCCAACCCCTGTCCCACGCGGCGCGCCAGATCGACGCCGTCCTGTGAGATATGCGGGCTGGATAGACTGCGGATGGTGTGGCGGCGAACTTCGAGGATGCGCATGGGTGCTCCGGGATGCGTGATGGGGCCCCGTCATTGCGAGGAGCGCTTTGTGCGAAGCAATCTCGTTCGATCAAGACTTGAGATTGCTTCGCACAAAACGCTCGCAATGACGCTAGACCTCAATAACCGCTAATCGATCGAGTCCCGCATAATCGGGTTTGATTTCCACGCGGGCCTGTGGGAAGTTCAGCAAGGCGATCTCTGTGACGGCGTCGCCGTGATACGCGCCGATTTCGAGCAGGATGACGCTGCCGGGCTGCAGCACGCGTGAGGCGTCGCGCAGCAGGGCGCGCACTAAATCCAATCCATCCGGCCCGCCGATGAAGGCCATCTTCGGTTCGTGGCCGCGGATGGTGCGCGCGAGGTAGGGCCAATCTTTGTCGTCGATGTAGGGCAAATTCGCCGCCAGTAGGTCGAGCGATTCGGCGATGGGTTCCAGGAGGCTGCCCAGGCGAAAGTCGATGCGCGCGTCGACGTTATTACGCTGTGCGTTGGCGCGCGCCAGATCGACGGCGTCGGCGGAGAGATCGGTGGCGATGAGGCGCGCCTGCGGTAGATGCTTGGCCAGGGTGACGGCAATCGCGCCACAGCCCGTGCCCACGTCGGCGATGAGGGGCGCGGGACGATCGGCCATGATCTTGATCGCATATTCGACCAGGCATTCGGTCTCGGGTCGTGGGATCAGCGCACGGGCATCGGTCAGCAGATCGATGTCGTAGAATTCGCGATGACCGACGACGTAGGCCAACGGTTCGTTGTTGACCAGCCGATCGAGATCGCGTTGAACGCGCGTCAGCTGATCGGGCGTGAGGGGCCCATCGGCCTGAGCTAACAACTGCGTGCGGGTCAGCTCGAGCGCATGGGCCAACACGACCTCGGCCGTTAAGCGTGGCGCATCGACATCGGCCTGCGTGAGGCGGTCAATGGCGGTTTGGCGGAGTTGAGTGAGTGAAGTGAGTGTATTCATCATGCGTAAGGCGCAAGACGTGAAACGTAAAACGTGAATGACGCTTTTACGTTTTACGCCTCACGTTTTACGATCAAAGCCCGGCTGCCTGCAGCTTCTCCGCCTCATCGCGCGTCGTCAACTCTTCGATGAAGGCTTCCAGGTCGCCGTTGAGGACGCTGTCGAGTTGATACGACGTGAGATTGATGCGGTGATCGGTGACGCGGTTCTGCGGGAAGTTNNTAGGTGCGGATCTTCTCGCTGCGATCACCGCTGCCCACTTGCGAGCGGCGGGCCGCGGTCTGCTCGTTGAGTTTCTTTTCCTCTTCCAGTTCATACAACCGCGCGCGCAGAATCGACAGGGCGCGCAGGCGATTCTGCAATTGCGAGCGCTCGTCCTGGCACTGCACGATGAGGCCGGAGGGCAGGTGATGGATGCGCACGGCGGTGGCGTTCTTCTGCACGTTTTGCCCGCCCGCACCCTGTGATTTGTAGACATCGATTTCGATGTCCTTGTCGGGAATCTCGATTTCCACTTCGTCCACTTCGGGCAGTACGACGACGGTGGCGGTGGAAGTGTGAATGCGCCCTTGCGATTCGGTGATGGGCACGCGCTGCACGCGATGCACGCCGCTTTCGTACTTCATCTTGGAGTAGGCGCCTTTGCCTTTGACCATAAAGATCACTTCTTTGAAGCCGCCCACGCCCGTTTCATTGCTGGAGAGCAATTCGGGTTTCCAGTTGTGCGTCTCTGCAAAGCGCGAATACATGCGATAGAGATCGGCGGCGAAGATGCCCGCTTCGTCGCCGCCCGTCCCGGCGCGAATCTCGACGATGACGTTCCGGTCGTTGCGGGGATCTTTGGGAACGAGCAGAGCCTTGAGGTTGGCTTCCATCTTGACGATCTGCTCGTCGAGTTGGGCCACTTCCTCCTGCGCCATGGCCGCCATATCCGCATCGGTTTCCGACGCGGCGAGGGCCGTGGCCCCATCGCGCTGGCGCAGCGCCTCGCGGTAGTCGCGATACGCTTCGACGATGGGTTGCAAGGCCATGCGTTCCTGGCCCACTTCGCGCAGCCGCGTGTAATCGGCAATCACGGCCGGATCGCTCATCAAGTTGTTGAGTTCTTCGTAGCGCGCTTCAATGCCCGCCAGTTTTTCAAGTAAGTCCATGATTTGTCCTGTGAATCAACGAGGCGACTCGCTTCGCGTGCGGTCGCCTCGCATGTATGCCGTTATTATATCAGAGGTGAGAGGCGTGTCAACGAATGGACGCTTATCGAGTATAACGCAAAAGTGTTGGTGACTTTTCGGGCGCTCGCGCAGGATGGTACATCCGGCGCTTGGCGGCACGGGATGTACCATCCCGTGCAAGCACGCCCTACAGTTTTGCGGTATACCCACGTTTAGCCGAAATATTTGAAGCGGTTCCAGAATTCCGGCCAGCTCGATCGCAGTTCGCGGCACACCAAGATAGTCGGGTGCTCGGTGGTCTCTTCATTTTTAACATCGTACGGATTGGTGATGCGTCCCGCGATCTCGCACGTACGGAAAATCTGGTTTGCATCGGTGGGCGTCAGCCCCAGCACGATCAGTGTTTGCGGTGGAGGATCACCATAGCCACGCAGCCAATACGAGTTGATGCCGCTGATGGCGGTGGGCAGGTTGTATGCCGGGCCATACAGATTGATCGCACCCGCTTCGCCGTAGTTGCCTGCCAGGATGCCCAGCTGCGCCCGATCGGTTGAGGGCAGCCCAGCGCGGATTTGTGCTACCGTCTGCACCAATTCCGGCCAGCCCACCTCCTCTTTGAGATCGCCATTCATCGCGATCGCCACATTCCACCACGTCGAATTGATCGGCGCAACGGGAAGCGCCATCGCCGCGGCGATCACACCTCCAATCGCCAGTGCCCATTTGATCGTGCTTCTCACGGATCGATTCCTCTCGGCGCTCTGCGTTGTCACCCATTGTTCGATCCATACCATTCCGCCCGCCAGCAGCATAGGGTAGGCGGGCGCGAGATAGTAGCCGCGTCCCTGCGTGATGATGAACAACCCGAGCGGAATGATGTATAACCAACCGATCAATCGATAGCGCTTCCCGGCGACTGCTCTGAAATAGAAATATAATCCGGCGATCCAGATCGGAATGGTAGCGAGATTGGTGCAGGTCTTGAATTGATCGAGCAGAAACTCGCCGGTGCGGCCGATGCGCACATCGCGCGCGTGGATGCTGCCCAGAAAATCGAGCGAGATGAAATTGTGCTGCACTTGCCAGATCAGGTTGGGTAGAAAGATCAACAGCGAGAGAGCCACGCCGCCCCACAGCCACGGGCTTTTCAGATAACGACGTGCCTTCGTGAGGAGAACGCCGCCGACGATGCCGAGGACGAGAAAACCCAGCGTGTACTTCGTCATCATCCCCAGACCGATCGTCGCGCCGATCCCCAACCACCAGCGCGGATTTTCGGACTTCAACAAGCGAACGACCATAAAAGCCAGCAGTACCCAACAAAAATAATCCAAGGTTTCATACTGGAACAGGCCACCTTGAACGATGGAAAGAGGTGATGTGGCAACTGCGACCGCGCCGAGCACCTGCGCCCAGCGTTTGCCGCCCAGATCACGGATCATTAAACCCGCCAGCAGCATCACGAGCCCTTCTGCCAGCACGGCAAAGAAACGCAAGCCGATCAGCGATGGCCCAAACAATGCCAACGATAGGCGTGCCAGGAAAGGCGTGACCGGCGGCCACGCCACATATCCCCAGGCCAGGTGGTGCGCAGCAGCATCCAATGTGACCAGTTCATCTTGATGGAAGCCATACTGTCCGTTGGTGAAGATCTGCAAGAGAACGCGCACCAACGCCAACATGACCAGGATGCCAATATCACTCGATAGAAGGGTAGAAAGGGACCAGCTTTTTTTCATGCCTGCAAGGACTATTTTGTCTCATCTTTTTTTGGCAGGTTTTGCTGCGCCAGCGAGACCATGCCGCTCANNCAGCGCGGATTTTCGGACTTCAACAGACGGATCGTCAAGTACGCGATCAGCACCCACCACAAATAATCGAATGCGACGTATTGCAACAGCGCGCCCGCACCCAAGGCTAATGGCGCAACGGCGACTGCCACCGCCGCCACGATTTGCGCCCAACGTTTACCGCCTAACTCGCGGGCCATCAAGCCGGTGAGCACCAACGCAATCGCTTGGGCCACCGACGAAAAAAAACGCACGCCTACGGTCGTCGGCCCGAACAACTCCAACGCGACGCGCCCAATGAAAGGCGTGATCGGCGGATAGGCCACGTAACCCCAATCCAGATAACGGCCATCGTCCAATGTGGCGAGCTCATCGCGATGGAAGCCATACTGCCCGTTAGTGAGCAGGTGCAAAACCACAACGCCCATCGCCAGCAGGATCAAAACACCAGTATTGCTGAAGAGGACATTGCGCCAGGTGCGAGGTTGGTTCATGGAGTCTCGCGTGGATCACAGCAGGGGGTTGGCATTTCGGCTGCACCCTGCATCATCTTGGCGCACATCTCTGCCGGATTGCAGCCGCACTGGCTCATCTGCTCGCGTATATTCGCCATCATGCCGGCCATCATCTGTGACATCATTCTGGGAATGGCTTTTGTCGCCACTAACACAATCAAGCCGCCGCCCAGTGCGCCCAACAGCGCCGCAATCACGTAACCTTGCCGGTCGGAATTCATGTTCTGCATGTCGCCGTTCCTTTCATGCTTGAAAGAATTTTTCCCCCGCCAGTCTCGCTCATCAGTATAGACCCAGGTCATGGCCGCGTCAACAAAACAGCCTTCCGAGAATGGATAAACTCGGAAGGCTGCAGCCAACAACTTTGCGAAAAATTCAGTGGCTGGTCATTCGCTTGATTCGCCGAACGATACCACGTTGCGCTATGGTTACCTCAACACCAGCGGAAGGAAGAGTGTAACGCAAAAGTGTTGGTGACTTGTGGGATACGCTCCTGCTGGATGGCACATCCAGCGTCTGGTGGCGCCGGATGTGCCATCCAGCGCGAGCGTGGCCGGACAGTATGCACGCCCAACAGTTTTGCTGTATACCCCGGAAGGAGGGTCGAGTGGATAACCAAGCCCCGGTCCGAAGATTCGCGTTGTTCATGAGATTGAGTAGATCCAAGAATCAAGCCGCGGCGGGTTAGGTTCATGCTATTTGATCACCAGCGGCAGATAAACCCGATAGGGTTTGAACGCCACATACTTGGGTACAACCACACCCAGGACAACGCCTCCGATCAATTGATCACCAATGTATCCTTCAACGGCCACCTTGGGCTGTGTCCCCTGCACAGAAGCCGAGGCCGGAATGATGGTGACCGTCGCAGTGATCTGTTGACCGGCCGCCAACGTGCCCGAGAGCCAGTCCATGCTCACGATCCAATCATTGGGAATGTCCAACCGGCGCATGTGCAGCTCAACCGTGGCCGCAGTTTGCGTCAGCGGGTTGCCCACCTGGAAGGTATAGGTCGCCTTGAAGAACTGGCCCAAGTTGTTATTGCCCGCCGCGGCAGCGCTGGCGAGCGACATGCCCGGCACCTGTTGGGCAAAGATGACTTGGTTGGCAAACAGGCCGCCCAGCGCGCGATAGGCCGAGGCCAGGTTCTTCCATTTGGTCATCAGGCTGCCGGCGGCTGCCTGATCGGGGTCAACCGCCAGGCGGCGCTGGAGAGCCGCGGCGATGCCGTCGTCGGTCAGTCCCAGCGTGTGCGCGGTCTGGATCTCGTTAGCCGTAAAGCCCTGCGTCCGCAGGCGGTCCTGGTACGCGCGAATGTCGCTCGCATGCACGACGATGTCTACGTACCCCTCTGTCTTGATCTCCTTGATCGCGGCGTCGAACGCATCGGCCGCGGCGATCATACTCCGGCCAGCCTCTTGCTTGTAGTAGAAAAAGGCGCTGGCCTGGTACGCGCTCCATTCCTGGTCGCCGGCTTGCACCGCGCCCACATAACGGTCCTGGGCCAGGACCGCCGCGTACAGGTTATTGTGCAATTCGAGCGACGTTGAAACCAGCGTCGTGATTACGGCTAGGCGCGCGGGCGGGATGTTCTCGGGCGAAACGCCCGGGGTCAGGTCCGTCGCCATCTGCACAGTCAGCTCGGGAAAATTACTGAGATTGATCCGGGGGGGCCACGTTGGCTGGTTGTAGTCGGAGCGCGGCGAGGGATTGCTCAGGCTGCCCAGGTCAAAGGGTGACGGCGGCGACAACGAAGGACCACTCCATCCTCCGCAGCTTTCTCCGCCGCCCGTTGCGCAGTTGACCGCCCCGCCGACCTCGTAGATAAAGTTGATGATATTGCTAAATATCTCGCCCGGGATCAGGCCGCCAAAGAACCCGGCGACCCCCCCGGCCGCATCCTGGACGAGGCTCAGGACGAAGTTGCCTGCGCCAATGAGAGAGCTGGCGTCCTTGGCAAAATTAATCCCGTCTTCCTGGTCGGGTGGGAGTGTGGTCGGCGGCGCGGCATCCAGGTTCTTTTGGGTGCGGCCGGATTTCTGATCCTGCACCTGCAAGGCGCCCATGCCGCCAGTGTACGAATACCGGAATTCCAGGCAATAGTGGCCGGAAAGCGGCGGCGTCCAGGGCACATTGAGTTCTGCTTCGCTGTGGGCGGGAATCACCCAGCCGTTGACTTCTTTGACAGGGCCAAAGATTTGGCTGATGCCAAACTGTAGATAGCCCAGCGTGCCATCTACGGTGATGGGACTGGAAAAAGGATTGGTGAGCCGCAAGGTGATGGTGCTGGGCACTCCCTGAATGAGCGGTTCCGGTCCGACCTCAAGATCGTCGTTCAGGTAAGGCGCTGAACCGTTGGGCATCAGCGGTGAATCTTCTGCTGCGGTGAAGGACACCTGGGTATTAGCTGGAACCGCCCAATCTGTACAACTTTGGGGGTCGCTGCCGGAAGTCACAATGATGGTGGCAGTCCCCGTGTAATCCGAGGTCACGTAGGTGAAAGCCTGGCCGGCTACATTCGTGGTTAAGTCCGGGTTAGCGACTGTTCCCAGACTGGTCGATACATGCACGGCGCGGCCAGGTGCCAGCTGCCCGGCGCCGGTGCGCAGTGTAACACTGATCCAGGCCGGACTGGTGCCGTCTGCCGGAACGAACCAGCGCGAGGGCGACGCTTGCAACGTAAACATTTCGCGCGGCGTCAGCGGGGCCGGCGTGGCATTCGTCGCGTTCAGGAACGGACGATAGGCCACCCCGGCGGTTACGCGGCTGCCAGTACCGTCTGGATTGCAGTTCCCATCTGCTACCGGGCCGCTGGCGGACCCCCACGAGTTGTTGACGGCCATTAGGACATCTTCTGGATGGTC
This sequence comes from Anaerolineae bacterium, assembly GCA_003154115.1. Lineage (GTDB taxonomy): Bacteria > Chloroflexota > Anaerolineae > Fen-1058 > Fen-1058 > Fen-1058. The sequence continues at coordinate 30,153 of PMCF01000326.1, read as the reverse complement.
GTTCCAAATCCCATAACCTGTGTTGCTGATAATCTGGCTGAACTCAACGCTCACCCCGGTCCCACCAGACCAGCTGTGGAGGCCGGCACTGCTGCTGTGGATTAGCCTGCTGTGCAAGACGGATACTTGCCCAAAATAGAGATCAAGATTGCCCGGTTGGTTATAGCCGCCGTACTCGGTCGTCACATAGTCCAGCACTCCTGTCCCATAGCGGAGGTAGATGCCACTCCACCAGCCGGGCGTCGGCGTGAGGGACGTGCTTGTGAAGGTGATGGGCTGGGTCGCGGTACCCAGCGCCTTGAGCGTTCCATCCACTTCCAGTCCGGTGTGCTGGTCGAATCGCACCTCAACGCCCGGTTCCACCGTTAGCGTCGCGTCGGATGCGACCGTCTGGTTCCCCAACATGATGTAGGGAATGCCCAGGTTCTTCCAGGTGCGCGCGCTGGTTAGATCGCCAGACCCGAACGCGATCGCATTCGTCCCGTTGCCCGTCACGGTCAGGTTGGACAACTGTGGGTCTGTCGAGCCGTAATCATAGTTCAACGCGTAACCGGCATTGCCGGTGATGCGACTGTCCGCGACGTGNNCCGTTGCGGATGAGGCTGTGAGTGACGGTGACGACGGAGTTGTAAGCATCCACGTTGCCCGACTGGTTATAGCCGCCGTACTCGATCGTTGCATAGTCCAGCGTTCCCGCCCCATAGCGAAAGTAGATGCCACTCCACCAGCCCGGCGTGAGGGATGTGCCCGTGAAGGTGATGGGCTGGGTCGCGGTGCCCAGCGCCTTGAGCGCGCCATCCACTTCCAGGCCGAGGGGCTGATCGAACCGCACTTCCACGCCCGGTTCCACCGTCAGCGTCGCGTCGGATGCGACTACCTGGTTCCCTAACATGATGTAGGGAATCCCCAGGTTCTTCCAGAGGCGCGCGCCGGTTAGCTCGCCAGACCCGAACGCGATCGCATTCGTCCCGTTGCCCGTCACGGTCAGGTTGGACAACTGTGGGTCTGTCGAGCCGTAATCATAGTTCAACGCGTAACCGGCATTGCCGGTGATGCGACTGTCCGCGACGTGAACCAGGCCACCCGACCAGCCGTGTACGCCATCATGGCTGCCGTTGCGGATGAGGCTGTGAGTGACGGTGACGACGGAGTTGTAAGCATCCACGTTGCCCGACTGGTTATAGCCGCCGTACTCGATCGTCACATAGTCCAGTGCTCCCGCCCCATAGCGGAAGTAGATGCCACTCCACCAGCCCGGCGTGAGGGATGTGCCCGTGAAGGTGATGGGCTGGGTCGCGGTGCCCAGCGCCTTGAGCGCGCCATCCACTTCCAGTCCGAGGGGCTGATCGAACCGCACTTCCACGCCCGGTTCCACCGTCAGCGTGACGCCAGATGCGACGCTAACAGAGGCGGTCACATGATAGGGACTGCCGGCCTTGGTCCAAGTTGTGTTAGTGGTGATATCCCCCCCGACAATGGTGTCCGAAGGCTTGACGACGTAGCTGGGGATTCCTAGATCTGGGGTCGCCAGGGCAGGCTGTTGAGCGGCGACGATATGGGCGTAGAGCAGGCTTCCCAACGCGAGCACGATTGCGAATATGCCTAGTCCGAAAAAACGTCGTTGGCGGTTCATGTTTTTCTCCTTGATGGGTAGGTCCGACAGGTCGACAAGACCTGTCGGACCTGGTGATTATTTGATGACCAGCGCGTAACTGCCCAGCCAGAACGCCGGACTGTGCAAGGTCATTCCCGCGAAGGCGGGACCTTCGGCAGCCGCCGACAGTGGATTCCCGCCTTCGCGGGAATGACGGCTGAGTAGTAACACCAGCGGTATGTATGCCCGGCGATTCAACACAACATCGCTATCCGTCGCACGGTTGTTGTCGGTGTTGGGATCGCTTGGATGCGAGACGTAGGTCGGGCCGCCGAGGGTGACGATTGCCACATTGAATGAATTCCTTTGGGCTTTTATCTCACGTCCGCAAACTTCGGTTGCCTGGGCATTGATGCACAAGTCATCGTATGTTTGCCTCCTTGTTTACGAGTCTGCCGCGTTGGCCTCGCGGCATGCAGTAGTGGTACGATAGACCCTTGTGAGGGCTTTTATCTGAGTACGGCCGGCAGATAGGCCCACTGGTTGAATACGATCGGCGTGGCAGAGATCAGGATGTTGTTGTTGCCGTGCGCTGTGCCCGCTTTATTGCTGGCCGAGACGGTAATCGTCTTAACGCCGGCAGCGCCCGACGGCCAGATGAAGGTGGCCGTGTCGCTTGCGCCGCGCCCCGTATGCGTCTGTGCAGTTTGTCCCGTGGCTTGCCAGACATAGGTGATGGGCTGCGTGGCCGTGATCGGGCTGACCGTGGCCGTGAAGGTATAACTATTCCCGACGACACCTATCGCTGGTCCATTAAGTCCTACCGAGGCTGGAGACGTGGGTGTGCTAGAGCCGCCGGGACGCGCAAAGCGAATGCCCTTGGCATTATAAAGAATTTGGTAGTGTCCTTGCGAATCTTGGCAGAGTTGCCCGTGTTTGACAAAGTACGAGACGTGCGGATTATCTGCCGCGTCCAGGGCCAGCGAAGGATAACCTTCGACCATCCAGACTGGTGGAGAACAGGTCGGGATCTGGGCGATCGGGTAGCTGGCGTCCAGTTCAGCGCCCGTTTCAACGTACTGCTGTTGCCAGGTCGAGCCAGTCGATTCACAGTTGGCCGTGCAGGCCAGATAGCTCAGGTCCAATTTGTCCGTGGCGAACACTACGCGCGGTCGACCCTGGCTGTCCAGCGCCAGATCCAACGACCCATTGTCGGAGTCGGGGGGATAGTTTAGCGTGTAGCTGAGCCAGCCCCCGGCCGTGAGGGGCGATGAATTGCTCCAGGCGTAGTACAGCACGTTGCGGTTGACATTTTCGGCATAGTAGGCGATGCGCGGGCGGCCCTGCGCATCCACCCGCAAGACATAGCTATAATCCACCAGATAGTAAATTGGCTCAAACAGCCCCACACTGCCCCAGTTGGCGGCCGTCGAACAACTGCTGTTGCATTCGGCATAGGCCAGAGCGTTAGTGTTGTCGTCGTAACCCAGCACTCTCGGCCGGTCGTTCTGGTCGAAGACCAGTTGCAACTCATCCGGCCGCAGATCAGGCGTGGTCACGGTGGTGGTGAGCCAATTGGAAGCGGTGGTGCAGCCGGCGTCGCAGGTGAGGTAGTAGAAACCGTAATCCGGATAGTTCGACATCTCGTAAACCAGGCGCGGCCTCCCCTGGGTGTCGAGTGCCGCGTAGCGCACATTATGCGGGTAACCGTAGCTGCCCGGGTCGACCACGGCCACCGAGGTCCAATTGGTCGTGTTGTCCGTGCAATTGGCGTTGCATTCGGCATAATAATAATGGGAACTCGTATCTCCGCTGTACTCGGTAAACCACATCAAGCGCGGGCGGCCGTTGGCGTCAACGCCCAGCGTCGGTTCATTCATCGAGTCGTACGTGCCGACAGGAAACAGCGGCCGCTCATGCCAGCTGGCCGCGTCGCCGCAATTCGCGGCGCAGTGAGCGTAGTAGATATTGGTACTGTCGTTGAAGGCCAGGTGAACGCCGCCCGACCCATCGACGACGGTGTGGCTGTGCCACCAGGGCCAGGCGGTGCTGATGGTGGGATCTTGTAAAAAGAAGTGGGCAAACGTGATGCCAGCGGTGGTGAGTGCTGGATCACCCGCCCCACTCGTGCTTATGCGCGACGGTTCGCCCATAGACAACGGACGGGCCAGCCGATTGCGAACAAGCGCAGCGTCTGAACTCATTTGCCCTGTCATAGGTTGGGCATTCTCGCCAGCCACGACTCCGCTGACGACGACCAATAACGCCAGAACGATTGTCAATGCGATTAGTGGATATTTGCAGCTCATGGGATCTCTCCTGTGCGAATCTGAAGGGTTACTTCGTATGTTCAGGTTGATTTTCAAGGATCTGCTGCAGGCAGGCCATCAGCCCTGACCAGTCACGGAAATAGTGCGCCTCGCCGCTGATCATGTGCTGCACTTTGCCGCGCCATTCCAGCTGGCCTTCGCCCAGGTTTTCCTGCCACATACGCAGTACGAATAACTGGGAATGGGTTAGCTCGTGGGCGTCTGGGGTTGACGAAAGTTCGGGCATGTGCGCCTCGTGGAATGATGCGGCTAGATCGACCAACACAATCTAGCACAAGGGGCGTTACCTAAGCGTTACTTGGAGGAGGATTAGGCCAGACTGTTCCAGGCCTGTACAATCGCGCGATGCACGGCATCGTTATCCAGAAAGGCTTGACGGACATTCTCATCAGGCAGTCGAGCGGCCCGCGCCTTTAACAGACGGTAGGCTGGTTTCAACAGATCAATTGCTCGTGGATCGTGGCCGGCCTGCAAGACACGATAACAGATCAAGTAGATGAGCAACGGCTCATCGACTTCGTCCAACGTCTGAGCCGTCAAATGGCTCAGAACCTCTTCGGTTGTCGCTTGGGCTTGAGGCAGATCGCCCTGAGTCAGCGAGATGGAAGCCAGCCCCGCCAGTGGCTCGATCGTGAGACTTAAGTTGCCCAGTTTCCGGCGGACCGCTAGGGCCTGCCGAAAAATATCGGCCGCCGGGGACAGCTGCCCCAGGCTCAGCAAAGCGTAGCCCAGCTGAGTCAGCGCTAAACCCTCTTCATATTTCGCGCCCACTTGTTGCGCGATCTGCACCGCGCGTTGGCAGTATTCGTAGGCCGATTGAGGGTCGCCCAGTTGACGAGCAGTGAGTCCCAGATAGGTCAATGACTCGCTCTCACCACGCCGTTCACCGATCAGGCGGCAAAGCTGTACGGACTGTTCAAAATAGGTGCGGGCCGCCGCATAGCCACCAGACGAATCGGCGACACAGTCACCCAGGTTGCGCAGCACCATGCTCTCGCCCCGCCGGTCGCCGATTTCTCGACAGATCTGCAGAGCTTGATCGAAATACGCGTAAGCCTGGGCTTTGCCAGCGAGGCGGAGGCTGGACACGCCCAGCACATTCAAAGCGCGAAACTCGCCCCGCCGATCATTTAGCATGCGGTACAGGCTCACCGCTTGGCTGGCATAGTCGTGAGCACTGCCTTGGTCACTTTGAAATTCGGCGACGCACGACAGGTTGTGCAGACTATCCGCTTCCACGTCTGGCAAGTGCGCCACCTGCGCCACCTTAAGCGCCTGCTCGAGCTGTGCGCGGGCATCCTCTATCTCGCCATGTTGCCACAGCGCTCGACCTTTTTGCAAATACCCGGCCGCGGCACGATGGATATCGTGCCCCGTTTCCGCCAGGCGAATCGTCGCCTCGGCCGCCGCGATCGCCGCGACGTAGTCGCTGACCGACTCGGCGTAGCGCGCCTCGCGTAAATACACCTCGGTTTGCCTCGAATCATCGTGCAAGACTTGCGCCAACCCTTGCAACTCTGTGATGTCTCGCTGCTGCGCCTCGCGTATCCCCTGTACATCATAGATCGCTTCGCGCTCTAGTAAGAGATCATAGCGTTCGGCATAAGCCGTCTTTGGAATTAACTGGATCGCGTTGTTCAGATAGGTAATCGCCGCTTGATTGGCGTACACCTCTCGAGCGGCCTCGGCCGCCCGCCGATAGTACACGCTGGCCTGTTCTAACAATCCCGCCTGCTGATAATGTGCGGCCACCTGCGCGCTGACGTTATCCACCTCGCCGGCATGCAGGACGACGAGCGCCTCGGCCACGCGGCGATGCAGCAGACGTTTCCGCGCCGTACTCAGGCTGGCGTAAGCCACATCACGCAGTTTGCCGTGCGTGAAATCGTAAGCGTTCGCACCCATTTCACGCACGATACGGCGCTGCCAGAGTTCATCCAACCCGCGCACCAGTCTTTCTTCATCGTCACCGCTGGCTTGCTGGAGCACCTCGAAAGTGAATTCGCGCCCGACGGTGGCTGCCAGCTCGATCAACGCGTGAGCCTGCGGTGAGAGTTGCGCCAACCGCGCCGCGATGACGGTTTGCACCGTCGGCGGCATTGTCGCTGCATCTGCGCAGTCCGCACCCGCGCGCAGCGTTTCCACAATGAATAACGGATTGCCTTCGGTTTCGCGCTGCAAACAATCGACGTCGACGGCGCGCAGATCATGTCCAGTCACATAGGCCGCCAGCTGCCCGGTCCCGCTTGCATCAAGCGGCTCGACCGCGATCTCGATCAAGCGTCGATCATGACGCAACGCCGAGAGCAGCACGGCCGCTGGATGGTCGCTTAGCGCCTCTTCCGGGCGCAGCGTGCCCACCACCAACAGGCGGGCTTGCTCATCAAAACGCAGCAGGTAATGCAACCATTCCAGCGTGTCGTGGTCACACCACTGCAAGTCTTCAATCCAAAGCAGCACCGGCCCGCCCGTTCCTAATATAGATCGGGCGAGCGCTTCATGCAGCCGTTGGCGCTGCCAGGCCTCAGTTAATGGGCCGGGTGACGGTAGATCGGGATGTTGAATCAAGACTTCCGGCAACAACCGTGCGACTTCGATCAGCCAAATGGGTTCTAACTTGGGCAAGGTACGCGCCCGCAGCCAGGCGACGACAGGCGCATAGGCTAACGTGCCCTCAGCCGAGTAGCAATGTGCGCTGGCGGCGTGGATGCCTTGCCGCTTAACTTGTGTGAACAACTCGTCGGCCAACCGCGTTTTGCCGATGCCGCCCTCGCCGATCAAGATCGCCAGCTGCGGATGTCCGGCCGAGGCAGTGCGCCAAGCCGCTTGCAACTGCGCCCATTCACGATCACGTCCTACCAGCGGAAAGGTCGCACCGAGTGACACCCTCACCGGCGCTTCGACCTTCAGCAAACGCTCATAAGCTTCACGCGTGGCCGGCCCAGGCCCGACGCCCAGTTCGCGCTGCAAGATAGACACCCCGGTGTGATAAGCGCGCAGTGCGGCCGCGCGATCATCATTGAGGGTGTGCAGGTTGATCAAGCGCCGATGCACTTCTTCACGCACGGGATCGATCCGCAGCAGACGTTGGGCATATCCGATGGCGGCGCGATAATCGCGCTCGTCGGTCGCCAACTGGAGCAATCGTTCCAGCACCTCAATCAAGATTTGTTTGAGCCGCTCCCGCTCCGAGGTGATCCAGTCGTCGTAGCAGCTGGGAACCAATTCGCCGCCGTACAGCCCGATCGCGCGCTGCAAATCCAGGCGGGAGTGCGTGTGACTTGCTGCCTCTTCGAATTCGGCGACATCCAGTGAGAACAGACCATCGGCCCGCCACTGGATCGTATTCACATCCACCGCCAAAAACTGATCGGCTTGAGGCAAGGCGTGTTGTAATTGGTGCAACTGCTTGCGCAAGTTAGCGCGCGCACGGGCTTCAGGCAAATCGGGCCACAGGCAAAACGCCAGGTGGCTGCGCGCTTGAGGAGCGCCACGATGGAGAATGAGATAGGTCAGCAGCGACTGAAGTCGCGGGGTGCCGATGGTCGTCAGCGGCGTGTCATCGCAACTGAGGCTAAACTCACCTAACAGCTGAATGCGTAACGTGGGGCACATGGTTGTCTCGTAGCATTGACTCGATTGGTGCAATGAAGAGCGGACTTTCAGGAAAAGGCCTTGTGCGCGAGTATAGGACGAAGATCCCTCTTCGTCAACAAAACAGACTTGTGCCGGAACTCCAAGATGATGGTCGTGCTATAATTAAAATGAAATCTTCGTTCGATGATTTGCGAGTTCCATGTACGTCATAGACTACGCAGTTGATGTGGCTAACGATCTGGCAAGCCTCCGGGCTTATGATCGTAAGAGAATTTTGGACGAGATCGAAAAGCAGTTGTCCCACGAGCCAGCCCGTCAGACGGGTAAGCGAAAAATTCTATTTGGTCTTATCCCGCCCTGGGAGCAGGTTGAACCAGTCTGAGAGTTGCGGCTGGGGGAGTATCGGGTATTCTATGATGTGGATGAGACGAAGCAAGTTGTCACGGTGCGCGCCATACGCCACAAGCCAGCGCACCTAACGACGGAGGGAATCCTATGACGACGATCAACGTCGAGCAAGCAACCTTGGAAACGTGCCTTGAAAAGTCGCAGCGCGAGCGCGTGATCTTAACCCGCAACGGCAAACCCGTCGCGCTGCTAGTCAATGTTGAAGGCATGGATGCGGAACAGATCGAGTTGGGCAGCAGCGGTCAATTCTGGAAGATGATGGCCGAACGCCGCGCCCAGTTCACCGTAAGCCGTGAACAATTGGAAGAACAGCTGCCGGGCGAATAATCCTAACGTCCTCAGATCAGGCGCTGGCACGACGCTGTATGGTGTCAGCGTTTTTTATTCTCGGTAGTGACAGCCCATGCTCTGTTTATTCTCCCACGCGGCCATCGTCACGATGACGGCGGTACGCGCGGCATTGCGCAGGCCGATCAAGCCGTCGGTCAATTTCGACGAGCGATAGAACCGTTCGATCTCGCTTTCCAGATTGCGGAGTTCTCGGAGGGCGCGGTTCAGCCGATCGGTGGTGCGCACCAGCCCCACGTAGTTCCACATCATGTTCTTGATCGAACTCATGTCCTGACCGATCAACGCCGGGTCGGGCACTTCATCGCCGATGTACCGCCACGGTGGGATCAGAGCGGGATCGGGCGCCGATCGATCGGGATGTTGCTGCACGATGTGCTGCGCTGTCCGCTTGCCCCACACCAAACCTTCCAACAGTGACGTACTGGCTAAGCGATTTGCGCCGTGTAAGCCGGTGCAGGCCACTTCGCCGATGGCATACAACCGATCGATGGTGCTGAGTCCCCATTCGTCCACCCAGATGCCGCCGCAAGAATAGTGCGCGCCGGGGACGACGGGAACCAGATCGCGCGTGAGGTCGATGCCATAGGCCAGGCACTTTTGATAGATGTTGGGGAAGTGCTCGCGGATGCGCGCCTCGGGAATAGTGGAGCGCAAATCGAGATACATGTTGGTCACGCCATGAGTCAGCATCTCGTGATAAATGCTGCGCGCCACTACATCACGCGGAGCCAGGTCTTTCCATTCGGCGTCGTAGTTTTGCATGAACGGTTCGCCCGCCGCATTGACCAGGCGTCCGCCGTCGCCGCGCACCGCCTCGGTGATGAGTGAACGCGGCGCGCTGGGATGATAAAACGTGGTCGGGTGGAACTGCACGAACTCCATGTNNGCGCGCGCCCGCCCGATAGGCCATCGCGATCCCGTCGCCCCGCGCCCCGCTCGGATTGGTGTTGTTCAGATAGATTTGTCCCAATCCACCGGTCGCTAAAATCGTATGACGCGCCAGCACGCGCAGCACGGTGTTATCGATCTGATTGAGCAAGTACGCGCCCACGCACGACTGCGGTTCGTACACCGCATGCCGATCGAGCGAGTGGTGCGACGGCGTCAGCAAATCGATCGCGGTGTAACCGGTGAGCAACCGAATATTCGGCTGCGCCTGTACGGCTTGCATCAACGAAACCTCGATCGCTTTGCCAGTGGCGTCGGCGGCGTGCGTGATGCGCGCTACTGAATGGCCGCCTTCGCGCGCCAGCGACAGATCGCCGTTGGATCGATCGAAGGGCACGCCGACCTGGTCGATCAAAATTTCTTTGACCAACGGCGGTCCTTCTTCCGCAAGGATTTGCACGGCGCGCGGATTGCAATGACCCGCGCCCGCATGCAGAATATCCTTCGCCAACAACTCCGGCGAATCTTCGTAACCCCGATAGATGATGCCGCCCTGTGCGTAATACGTGTTCGTCTCGGCGGGATCGGTGGCGCGCGTGACGACCGTCACGGTCAATCCCGCTTCGGCTAGTTGCAGCGCCGCCGTCGCGCCCGCAATCCCGCAGCCGATGATCAAAACGTCTGTTTTAAGTAACTCGTTCATTCAGTCCTCAGCAATAGCTGATCTAGGATGTGTGATAACGTGGTGCGTGGTGCGTGAAAAACGTGGTTACGCACCACGCAATACGCACTACGGTTTAGTCTTTCTTGCCCACGCCGCCGATCTGAATCATGCGTTCCACAGCCGTGTAGGCGCGTAAACGGATCTCTTCCGGCACTTCCGTGACGTACTGGGTCTTGAGCAGGGCGTCGCGCGTTTGCTCCAACGTGATCTGATTCATGTGCGGGCAGCGCACGCTGCACAGGCGCAGCATGTCTTTTTCGGGGTGCGCGGCCATGATGTTGTCGCCCATCGAGCATTCGGTGAGCAGCAGATAACGCGGGGCCTTGGTTTGCTCCACGTATTTGATCATCGCCGTGGTGCTGCCGGAATAATCAGACGCGGCCACGACTGCGGGGCTGCATTCGGGGTGCGCCAGGATCAACACATCGGGGAACTGCTCGCGCACATTCTGGATGTCCTGCACAGTGAATTTCTCGTGGACCTCGCAGCGCCCGTGCCAGCCGATCATTTGATAATCGAGTTCGGTGCTGGCGAAGTTGGGATTCTTCGACGGGAAGATGATGTGCTTGCCGGTTTCGCGCGCCACGTTGCCCGCCAGATATTCATCGGGCAGGAAGATGATCGTATCGGACTTCAACGATTCGACCACCGCTTTCGCATTGCCCGAGGTGCAGCAGATGTCACTCTCGGCTTTCACGTCGGCGTAGGTGTTGACGTAGGTCACCACCGGCACGCCGGGGAATTTGGCGCGCAGCTGGCGCACATCTTCGGCGGTGATGCTCTCCGCCAGCGAACAGCCCGCCTTCAGCGATGGAATCAACACCGTCTTGGTGGGATTCAGAATCTTGGCGGTCTCAGCCATAAACTTCACGCCGCAGAACACGATGATATCCGCCTCGGTCTTGGCGGCCACGCGGCTCAGTTCGAGCGAATCGCCGACGTAATCCGGGATCGAGTGGAACAAGGCAGGCTCCATGTAGTTGTGACCGAGGATCACCGCGTGGCGCTCTTTCTTCAACCGATTGATCTCCTCGGCAAGACCGGCCTTGATGCGCAGCTCGACATCGGGCACCACATCGTGGAGTTTGGTTTTGAGTTGTTGGTACATTTCTTCAGCAGACATGTCACTCCAATTCTTTTGGACACGGACGCTGCGCGCGGATTCCACGGATAAATATGGATCAATTTGTCTTATCTGTGTTCATCTGTGAAATCTGTGTCCTAACCATTACAATGTCAAAGATATATCCAACGCTTTCACGGAATGCGTCAACGCGCCGCTCGAAATGAAATCGACGCCAGTCGCCGCAATCGCGTTGACAGTTTCCAGCGTCACGTTGCCCGAGGCTTCCAACGGTACACGTCTGTTCGTAATCTGCACGGCCTCGCGCATCTGATCGAGGCTCATGTTGTCGAGCAGGATCCGATCGGGCTGCAGGGCCAGCGCCTCGCGCAGTTCGTCCAGCGTGCGGACTTCCACTTCGATCGGGCGGTGACGATCGTCACATTCGCGCACCCGGCTGATCGCCGCCGTGATCGATCCTATCGCCGTGATGTGATTGTTCTTGATCAACACCATATCGAACAGGCCGCTGCGATGATTCTGTCCGCCGCCAAGTTTCACCGCCCACTTGTCCAGCAGGCGCAGACCGGGCGCAGTCTTGCGCGTGTCGAGGATGATCGCCGGATGTGGCCGCACCGCTTTAACAAACTGGTTGGTCAGTGTAGCGATGCCCGACATGCGCTGCAAGAAATTGAGGGCGGTCCGTTCGCCGATGAGCAGGGCGCGAGTAGGGCCGTTGACCGTGCCGAACGTTTGTCCTGTGGTCACGCGATCGCCGTCGTGAATGGTGAATTCAACCTGCACGCGCTCGTCGATCAGCGCGAAGGTCAGTCGGGCGACCTCAAGTCCGGCGATGACGCCGTCGGCCTTGGCGATGAAGCGGCCTGCCAGCGTCGCGTCGGCGGGAATGGTGCACAGCGTTGTCACATCGCCGTCGCCGCGGCCTGAAGTGCCGAGGTCTTCGTCGAGCGCGCGTTGGACAATGGGGGTGAGTTGATCCAGTGAGGTATCCATGTTGGGTGGTTTCTCTGGCTAAGGTGTAGAAAGTGTACAACAAACACTAAATGGCGTCAAGACTAACACTTGGGAACATTGTGTGGTAGATTGGCGGCTGAAGAGCAATCCACAAGAAGGAATGCCTGGCATGAAGACCAATCCTGCTTTTTGTCGTGCTTTAATTTCTTTGTCAAATCCTGTCTCAGTTTTGGCCATCATCATCGTGTTGTTGAATGATCACTGGTGGCAGCAAGTTGCCCCTTCCTGGTTTACTGGCAAGGTTGGTGACTTTGCCTGGTTGATGTTCGCGCCGTTCATGTTAGCGGCGATCCTGGCGTGGTTGTTTCCTAAGCGCGCAGAATTCGTTGGGCGTGTATCAATCATCGGGGTGGGGCTGATCTTCGGATTGGCGAAGACCGTCCCGGCGTTTCATGCGTTGACCATCGACGTGCTGGAATTTCTGACGGGCTGGCCGAACATTTTGCGCCTGGATCCCACGGACTTGATCGCGTTACCGGCGCTGCTGGTGGCGTGGGGGATTTGGGAACAGCCCGCAACCCGATCGATCCGCTGGCCCGATCGCGGTTGGGTGCTGCTGCCACTGGCTGTCCTCGCGACGATGGCCGACTCGCCCGCGCCGAACTATGGTATCGCGTGTTTCACGCAGGAGGGCGGACAGATCTTCACGTCCGATGCTTACGCGGCCTACACCAGCCTGGATGGCGGTCTAACCTGGCAGGCGAGCACCACGCAACCGCAAAATCGGTTTTGCGATATGCGGGCAGGAGAAGTGGCCTCGCCTAACGATCCGCGCTTGCGTTTTCGATATGACCCGGCCGGCGTGATCGAGCGATCGGATGATGGCGGCCAGACGTGGCAGCGTGAATATGCCGTGACGCCCATGTCGCAGGCCCAGTCCGCTTATGCGGAGCAGGGCAGTTCTGCGGCCATACTCAGGTCAGGACCGTTGAATGCCGTGATTGATCCGCGCACCGGCAACGCGATCTTTGCGTTGGGACATCAAGGTGTGTTGGTGCGCACACCTTCGGGTGAATGGCGTACAGTTGAGGTGGGGCCTTACCACGCCATCGATCTGCAGCAACCTGAAAAGGTGGTTTCACTGCTGGCCGGGGAAATATTGTTGGCGCTGGTGTTGATCGTCCTGATGGCGGCGGTCATTGCGCCACTGGCCAGGCCGGTGAATTTTCTCCCAGTGGCAATCCTGGTCGTTGTGCTGGGCGGAATTGCATTCATGGTGTTGGGTGTCGCCATCAGATCGTACAATGATTCGATTATCTGGCCGGTGTTGTTGGGAGTACTATTAGTCCTGGTGATCTATGTGCGACGTGGGAGGCGGGCTGTCACCTTGCTGAACATGGCGCTGGCCGTAGGTTGGGTGGGCTGGTTGACGACGCTGTTCATTACACCGCCGGCGTTGTCGACAGGCTACCTGAGCGGCATTCCTACTCTTGGTGCGCTTGCAGCGGCGGTCTTCGGTGGGCCTGTTGCCATCAAGATATTGATCGGCACTTTCCGCACCGATCCCCGGGCTGTCTGGCCGACGCTCGGGTTGAGCGCACTGACCGCGTTGTTGTTTTTGGTGCCCTTTGTGGTGTGGAGCCAGAATGGAATCCCCTATTACTACACGGCAGCAATCTATGCCGTGATACTGACAGCCATGATGTGCTTTGTCGGGCGGCGCTATCTGCGGCGGTATGTGGTTGCGCCAACGAACTTGACGACGGCGTAAGCTAGGCGAGAAATAGAAACGCGGCGCTCATCAAACGTTTGATGAGCGCCGCACTGATTATGCTTCGCAGACCTGGCAGGTTTTTACCCGATGATCGGGTCTACCTGACTGGCTGGGCTTATACTGAGCGTGGCATTGCGTCGTTAGAAAGCCGGCTAGGTCTTACCCCGCCAGCAGTTCCTTCACCACCTCGCTAATCATCTTCCCGTCGGCCTTGCCCTTCAACTGCGGCATGAGTTTGCCCATGACTTTGCCGGTGTCTTGCGGTCCCTTCGCGCCTACTTCGGTGACAACCTTCTGTGCTGCCGCCACTACTTCTTCACGGCTCATCTGTTTGGGCAGATAACCCAGCACCACGTCGAGTTCGGCCTGTTCGCGCGCGACAATCTCAGGGCGATTGGCTTTCTCGGCATCCGCGATTGTTTCGCGGCGGCGCTTGACTTCGGTGGTCAACACGGTCAATTGTTCACCATCGGTGAGCGGCGTCAATTTCGCAATCTCTGCCAGCTGCTTGTCGCGCGCGGCTTCGTCGATGATCGGATTGCCTGCTTCATCCACTTTGCCCGTTTGCCACAGCGGCGATCGCTCCTTCACCAATTTTTGTTTCTTCACCGATTCCGCGTTCTGGAACGCGGCCAGCGTGAAGCGAATCACATCGCGGCGCAATTCCTGCTTGTTCAACATCGCCGTTTTGAGGTCGGCCTGGAGTTGATCTTTGAAGGACATGATTGCCTCTTTCAGACCTCGGAGGTTTCGCCCACTCCGCTGCGCTGCGGGGTGCTTCGCCGAAACCTCCGAGGTCTAAGTGAGAAACGAAAGCGCGCACTGGTGAGAGTGCGCGCTAAAGGGGTGCTACATGTTGTTGGTACGCAAGAACTTCATGGTCTGGCGGCGGCTCTTGCGAACCTTGGCCGCTTTCTTGCGCTTGCGAACGATGCTAGGCTTCTCGAAGAAGCGGCGGCGGCGCACTTCGCTCAGGATGCGATCACCCTGTACCACCTTGTTGAATCGCTTCAGCGCCGACTCGAACGACTCGTTGTCGTCAACAATTACACGTGTCAAGAATACTCACCCCTCTCTGCGTTATAAGTTCAGGCGGGCCATATTATAACCGTCGGAGAGGCGGCTGTCAAACAGCCGATTTTCGGTGAGTATAACGCAAAAGTGTTGGTGACTTTTCAGGTACTCCCGTCGGATGGTCACATCCGGCATCTGGTGGCGCTGGATGTGACCATCCAGCGCGAGCGTGGCCGGGCAGCATGCCCGCCCTACAGTTTTGCGTTATACCCATTTCCGGTGCGCGGACCACGCCGATAATAAGGTCAGACACTTGGATTCTTAGTTGGCTAAGTTGCTTGCATCTCCGCCCAGAAATGGCGCTATAATGGTTTTGTGTGACAGTGCTGTTGTTTCTCCTGACGATCAATGGGCCGTAGTGGTTTAGTTTTTTGATCTTTGGGTTCATGAAAGGAGATCCACAATGAACGACCAGAGACAAGAGGTAGACCTGGGATTCACACAAGAGGTCTTTCCGGAATGTCATCACGTGTGTTTGATCTTCGATAATGAGGAGCAGCGTCGAAAAATCGTCACTCAATATCTGGCTGCCGGCCTGAAGCGGGGAGACCTGGTCCGCTATTTCGCGGACACGACCTCGCCAACAGAGGTCCGGGCCTGGCTTGCGGAGACTGGAATAGAACTCCCGAAAGCCGAGGAAACTGGCGCTTTCGCAATTGCCAGAGCCGAGAACGCTTACTGCCCGAGCGGGCAATTCGTGCCACCGGAAGTGATCACGAGCATGGAGGCCCGGTACGTCATGGCCAGGCAGGCCGGCTATCACGGTTCACGCACCACGGGTGAAATGACCTGGGTGTTTCGCGACATTCCCGGCTCTGACCGCCTGCTGGAATATGAAACTCGAATCAATCTGATCACCGAAACTTTTCCCTACATCGGGATGTGCCAGTATGACGCCCGGCTGTTTGACGGCGCCACATTGTTCAAAGTACTTCAAGTGCATCCTTACATGGTCGCGCAGGGACAGATCGTCAGGAATCCGTTTTACGTGAGGCCGGAGGAATTCCTCAAGGATCTCGCGTCAGGACAGTCGTAAACCGTCAACGCTAAATCTATGAATTCATGAAAGGACTCCTCTGCAAAAAGGGTACGTCGCTTTTCAAAGTGGGGCAATCTTTCCCAAAATGACCACTTTTGCTGGCTGAAGATTCGCCGTATGCATTCTTTTGGCAATAAAGTGGGGCATCAGCCCAATCGATTTTGCCAAAACGGCCTTTTTTCAGAGGAGTCATGAAAGGGGACCCGCAATGAACGACCAGCGACAAGAAATAGACCTGGGATTCACGAAAGAGCACTTGCCTGAATCCAGCCACATTTGCTTGATCTATGATAATGAGGCGCAACGTCAAAAAATCGTGTCTGAATATCTGGCGGCCGGACTCAGGCAGGAAGAAGTGGTCCGCTATATTACAGACGTGACTGCCCCGGAACAAGTCTGCGCCTGGCTGTTGGAACTGGGGGTAGAACTCCCGGAAGGCGGACCTTTCAGCATATTCAAGGCCGAGAGCTTCTACTGTGCGAACGGGCGCTTCGAGCCTCAGGAATTGATCGCCGGCATGCTGCCCCGCTACGATCAGTATAAAAAGGCCGGGTACCGCGGCGTGCGCAGCAGCGGTGAAATGTCCTGGACGCTTAAAGGTCTTCCCGGTTCCGATCGCTGGTTGGAATACGAAACGCTGCTCAATACGGTCGGAGGTACTTTTCCCCACACCGGCATGTGCCAATATGACGCCCGGCTGTTTGACGGCGCCACACTGTTCAAAGTGCTCCAAATTCACCCTTACATGATTGCGCAAGGGCAGATCGTCAGGAATCCGTTTTACATGAGGCCGGAGGAATTCCTCAAGGAGTTCGGGGCAAGTCAACCATAGATGGTCAACGCTGAAGCCGTAAACCGTAGAAGCGGCGAAGCTATTACGATTCTGGTAACAGATAACCGCGACTGCCCCGGCGGGCGGCGCCGGGGCAGTCGCGGCTACAACTTTCGATCTGGATACTCGACTCGATCGCGGCGGTGAGGTATATGGTCGAGAAGGCCAACAGTCCCCAACAACCGGATTGGCAAAAGGCGGATGCACGCGTGCTGGGGCAAATTCTGGCGGCGCAAAACATTGTATTTGCTTTGCCCGACACCACCCATATTGCCGAATTCTATGCCCAGACACTGATTTCGATACCCGGGATTACCGCCTGTCGGGTCTGTCTGGGCGATCGGTCAGTCCAGGCCGGCGAAATGGCGAGTAGCGTTTGCGCTGAGTGCGAAATATTGCGCACCCTAGTTGGGAAAGACGACATTCTTATTCCAGCCAATTCGAATCTCAAGTGCGGCCTGGCTGACCAGCCTGGCATGCGTTTCATTGCCATCGATTCCTACCAGCATCATTTCGGCTCCTTTGTCCTCAAGATCAAACAGGCCGCTGCTTTTGAGGTGTATCAGCCCTTCATCAGCAATCTCTCGAACTATGTCGCGATCACCCTTGAAAACCGCTTACAGAAAGACTTGTTGCAGAAGACTCACGATGAATTGGAGCGCAAGGTCGAGGAGCGGACTCACGACCTGACCATCGCCAACGAGGCGCTTGACGCGGCCCGCCTTGCTGCGCTCAATATGATGGAGGAGGCAGTCGAAGCGCGCCAGCGTGCCGAACAAGCCAACGTTGATCTACAACGTGAAGTCACCGAGCGCCAGCGCGCAGAAGAGACACTGCGAGAAAGCGAGGCAAAGTACCGCCGCATCGTGGACACGGCGAGCGAGGGGATCTGGGTGCTCGGAGATGATTTCATCACGACCTCTGTCAATGCGAGGGCAGCCGAAATACTCGGCTATTCCGCCGAAGAGATGATCGGTCGGCCGGTGACCGATTTCATGTCCAAGGAGGATGCGCTCGATCATCTACGAAGAATGGATAACCGTCACATGGGATTGTCGGAGGGTTACGAACGCCGCCTTCGCCGCAAAGACGGGCAGGCGTTGTGGACGCTTGTTTCCGCAAAGCCCATCTTCGATGATGAACATCATTTCAAGGGCACGTTTGCGATGTTCACCGACATCACCGAACGCAAGCACGCAGAGGAAGAAATCCGCCGACTCAATCAGGACCTCGAACAGCGCGTTGCCGAGCGCACGGCTCAACTCGAAGCGGCCAACAAAGAACTCGAAGCGTTTGCCTACTCTGTCTCACATGACTTGCGCGCGCCGCTGCGCCACGTTGACGGATTCCTTGATCTGCTTCACAAGAGAACCGCAACGATACTCGACGAACAGAGCCAGCATTACATGGACACCATCTTAGGCGCGACCAAGCGCATGGGCACGTTGATTGACGATCTCTTGTCTTTTTCACGGATGGGCCGGTATGAAATGTCCAAGATGCAAGTAGATCTTGCTGAGCTGGTGCAGGAAGTGATCCGGGAACTGGAGCCAGAAACGCAAGGCCGAGACATCCACTGGCGCGTCACCGGACTGCCTAAGGTCAGCGGGGATCGGGCGTTGTTGCGTTTAGTGCTGGTCAACCTGCTCTCAAACGCCGTGAAGTTCACCCGGCCGCGTCAGCCAGCCGAAATCGAAATCGGTTGTGCGCTGGGTGAGGAAACCGAGACCGTGGTCTTCGTGCGCGATAACGGCGTGGGCTTTGATATGAACTATGTCGATAATCTCTTCGGCGTCTTTCGGCGGTTGCATCGGGCCGATGAATTTGAAGGCACCGGCATCGGCCTGGCGAATGTCCGCCGGATCATCAGCCGGCACGGCGGCAAAACCTGGGCGGAAGGGCAAGTCAACCAAGGTGCCACGTTTTACTTTTCGCTGCCCCGCCTAATTGAAGGAGTATGATCATGGAAACACTCAAACGCATTCTGCTGGTCGAAGATGATCCGAACGATATTGAGCTGACCCTCGGCGCGCTTAGTGAACACAACTTGGCCAACGAGATCGTGATCGCGCGAGACGGCGTCGAGGCACTGGATTATCTGTACCGCCGAGGGGATTTTGCGTCGCGTCCCGCCGGGAATCCGGTCGTGATCTTGCTCGATCTCAAAATGCCCAAGCTGGGCGGCCTCCAGGTCTTGCGGCAACTCAAAGCGGATGAAGACATGCGGTTTATTCCCATTGTTATCCTGACTTCGTCGCGCGAATCGCGTGATCTGGAAGAGTGTTATAAACTTGGCGTCAACGCGTACGTCGTGAAACCGGTGCGCTTCGCCGAATTCGTCGAAGCCATCAAGGGCATCAGCATGTTTTGGGTGCTGATCAACGAACTACCCCCTGCCACGTCGAAGAAACAATAATCTCATCGCTCTATTCTCGACAGACGAAAGAAAGGGTATAAGATGTACCAGTTAACCCACATTCTGCATCTGGAAGATGACGCGACGGATGCGGAGCTCATTCAGGCCACGCTCGAATCGGCGGGAATCGTCTGCCAGATTAACCGTGTCCAGAACCGGGATGAATTCACCCAGGCACTACAGCAGGGTGAATACGACCTCATCCTCGCGGATTATCGCCTACCGGCGTACGATGGCGTGTCGGCGTTGCGGCTGGCGCAAGAACTTCGGCCTGATCTTTCCTTTATCTTCGTCTCCGGCACCCTGGGCGAGGATGCCGTCATTATCGGCCTCACTCAAGGTGCGACCGATTACGTGCTCAAGCAAAAGCTGTCGCGGCTGGCGCCGGCAGTCGAACGAGCGCTGCGCGAGGCGGAAAATCAGCGGATGCGCCAACGAGCCGAAGAGGCCCTGCAGGCGCACGTGCAGCATTCGCAATCGCTCTTGCGCTTGTCCAAGCAGCTGGAGCGCGCTCAGACCTACGGCGAAATATTAAATGCGGCGCTGGCTGAAGTACGGACCATCATCGGCTATCAAAACCTCTGGGTCTATCTGCTCACCGAGGATCGGCAGCACGTCGAAGCCTTGACCGCGGGCGGGTACATGTCAGAGAGCGTGATGACGGGTGAAGGGATTGCGACGCTCACGATCAGGGGTGACCGGATGCTTGAGGAAATTATCGCGGCCACGCACATTGTGCTCGTTGAAGACGCACCACTCGACGAGCGCACCGACAAAGTCATCGTCGCGCGGTTAGGCAACCGCACGATCGTGAATGTCCCGATTATCCTGTTCGATAAACACCTCGGCACCGTGGGTACCGGCACGTTTGGCGCTGAAGGCGTGCGTGTCCCCACCCCGTCTGAGCAAGAGTATCTGATGGCCATGGCCAGCCACATGGCCGCGTCACTCGACCGGCTGCGTTTGTTCGAGCAGCGTCAGCAAGCCGAAACAGCCCTGCGCGAAAGTGAGGAACGGTTCTCAAAGGCTTTTCGCCTCAGCCCGATGGCGATCAGCATTGTGCGAGCCGTCGATGGACGCTTCGTCGACGTCAATGACGTATTTGTAAAGACAGCGGGCTACACTCGAGAAGAGATCGTCGGGCGTACCTCGAACGAACTACAGCTCTGGGCGAATCCGGAACAACAAGCGTCAAGGATGCGGCAACTCCAGGAGCAGGGCTCGGCTGAAGCCTTCGAGTTCAATCTCCGCACCCAATCCGGCGAGATCAGAATTGGGCTAGCCGCGACCGCGCCGATCGAGCTGGGCGGCGAAAAGCACAATCTGACTCTGATCTACGACATCACCGAACGCAAGCGCGCCGAGGCCCGCATTCTGCGCCTCAATCAGCTGTACGCCACCCTCAGTCAGATCAACCAAACGATCGTTCATGTCCGCGACCGGGAGAAGCTGTTCCGCGAGATTTGCCGCGTCGCCGTCGAACACGGCCAGTTCCGCCTGGCATGGATCGGCCTGATCGATGAGGTCACTTATCGGGTCGAACCGGTGGCATACGCAGGCGAGGAACAGGGCTATTTGACGGCTATCACGATCACGTCCCAGGATGAGCCTTGGGGTCGTGATCCGACGGGCACAGCCATCCGTGAAGGCAGGTGCATGCTCTGCCAGGATATTGCCACTGATGCGAGGATGATACCCTGGCGCGATCAATCTCTCCAGCGTGGGTATCGCTCCTCTGCGGCGGTGCCATTTCGACAGCACAGGCGCGTCGTCGGTGCGCTAACCGTATACACTGCAGAACCACAGGGCTTCGACGCCGAGGACGAGCAACTACTGGATGAGATCGGACAGGACATTTCGTACGCACTCGACGTGCTGGAACAGGAAGCGCAGCGCCGCCAGGTCGAAGCCGAACTCAGTCAACTCAACGCCGAACTTGAGCAGCGCGTGATCGATCGCACGGCCGAACTGGCGCGCGCTCACGAACATCTGCGCGCCATCCTCGACACCGCCGGCGAAGGCGTCGTCTTTACGGATCTCCAGGGCACGATCGAGTATATCAATCCCGCCATGGAGCGGCTCACAGGTTACACGGCCGAAGAAGCCCTTGGTCGCAATCCGCGCCTGTGGAAAAGTGATCAGACACCGTCGACGACCCACCTGCGCATGTGGGGTGCGTTGACGCGCGGCGAGATCTGGGAAGGCGAGTTGATCAATCGGCGCAAGGACGGCTCGCTGTATGATGCTGCATTAACTGTTGCTCCATTGAGCAATCCTAAGGGTCAGACTGTGGGCTTTGTGGGCATCCAACGGGATATCACCCGCCAGAAAGAACTGGAGCGGATGAAGGATCAATTCGTGTCCAACGTCAGCCACGAATTGCGCACGCCCCTGGCCAATATCCTGCTGCACATTGGACTAGTGGAGCATGGCAAGCCGGATAGGCTTGGCAGTTATCAGCAAACATTGCGGCGCGAAGCCGAACGTCTGCGCAAAATGATCGAGGACTTGCTCGATCTCTCGCGGCTCGATCGAAACGTCGCGCCGATCCAACTCGCCCCCATCGATCTCAACCAACTGCTCGATCACCTGGTGACCGATCGAGCTGCACTCGCCGAACAGCGCGGCTTGACGCTCACTTATGAGCCAGCGCCCGACCTGCCACTCGTCTTGGCTGACGCTCCGAAACTCATTCAGGTAGCCTCCAATTTGCTGACGAACGCGCTGAACTACACTCCGGCGGGGGGCGTCGTCAGCGTGTGGGCGGAGGTCCGCAGCCAAACAGGGCAGAGCCTGGCCGCGTTTACGGTGCGTGATACCGGCCCCGGCATTTCAGCCCAGGATATGCCGCACTTGTTCGAACGCTTTTATAGAGGAGCAGCCGGCCGGCAGGCCAGTGCGCCGGGCACGGGTCTGGGACTGGCCATCTCGCAGGAAATCATGAAACGGCTGGGCGGGCGCATCACCTTCGAAAGCGAAGTCGGTCGCGGGGCAGCCTTCACCGTCTGGCTACCGATGGCCTAATCGGCCTGCGGCGACGGTGCGCTTGAACGCCTTGTTAATGTGGCTCTTCCGACTTCAACGGGAATCGCTCTCGCTGGATGGTTACACGCTCCGCGAGCATTCTTGAACGGCGGATGTGACCACGCAGAGCGGCCAGGAGCATTTGCTAACAATCCCGTTCAACCCGGAAGAGCCGTTGATGTTCTCGATCGAGTCGGCCTGCGACCGGCAAATGATCAGTTTCCAATGAACATTGAGCAATGGTAAGATCAACCGCATGAAAAAGCCGGTCACCCCGATCGATTATTCGCTCTACGCCGGACGGTGGATCGCCCTCGTGCGCGATCACGTAGCCGGGGTCGGTCGCACGGCGGAAGAAGCGCGCTTGCGGGCCAAGGCCTCGCGCCCGAAGGATGATCCGCAGGTGGTGTTCGTGCCGAAGAATTATCGCAAGGGAGACAAACTGATGGCGGGATAGAGGGAATGAGAGATGGAGAGAGCAAATCTCTCATTCTCTCCATCCCTCTCTCCCTCTCTCTTCAGGATAACCAAATGCTATTCGACTCTCCACTGGTCAACACTGTCAAACAAATCTGCGCCGAGCGCCACATCCGCGCGTGGCTCGTGGGTGGTGCTGTACGCGATGTGCTGTTGGGCCGCGAAGTCCACGATTGGGACGTCGCCGTCGAACGTGATGCGATCCCGCTGGCGCGGGCCACGGCCGATCGGTTGAACGCCGATGTGTACGTGCTCGAAGCCGATCTCGATATGGCGCGCGTGCTCGTTGGCAACACGCTGATCGATTTTGCGCGGCTGCGCGATACGAATCTCGATCTCGATCTCGCCGGGCGTGATTTTACGATCAACGCCCTGGCGATCGATCTCCAGCAGCCCGATCGGGTGATCGATCGCTTCGACGGCCAGGCGGATCTGGAAGAAGGCGTCATCCGCGCCATTAGCGAAGCCGCATTGACGCACGATCCGGTGCGGATGCTGCGCGCTGTGCGGCAGTCGGCCTCGCTGGCGATGGCGATCGATCCGCAGACCGCCGGGTGGATCGCCGCTCACGCCTCCTCGATCGTGAATTCACCGGCTGAGCGAGTCCGCGATGAGTTGAACAAGACGCTGCAGCAAGGCGACGTGACCGATAGCTTGTTGTTGCTGGACGCGTTCGGGCTGCTGCCTCACATCCTGCCGGAAGTCGCCGCGCTGAAAGGTGTGACGCAATCCGCGCCGCATCATTGGGATGTGTACGAGCACACGCGCCGCGTCATCGATGCGTTGGAATTGCTCGGCACGCGCTGGCTGGGTTTCGATCAATCCGACGACAGCGCCCTCATGCTGCCGATCATTCCTGACTTTGTGTGGGATAGCCTCGTCCTCACCCTGCCGCAGTACAGCGATCCGCTGCGCGCACATCTGAATGCGTCCCTCAAACCACTCCCCGTCCGCGTGCCGGAAAAAACGCCCGGCATCTTCGAAGACGTGGTCGAAGAGCGAACAGTTAATCAATCACCTGGCGAAGGTTCGCGCTGGTTGTTATTGAAGTGGACGGCGCTGTTGCACGATATCGGCAAACCGACAACGAAGACGGTAGAGGACGATGGGCGCACACGTTTCTTCGGGCACGATGATCTCGGTGCGCGGCTGGCTGAGGAGCGCTTACGGGCGCTGCGTTTCAGCAACGATGCGATCGAGCGGGTAACGGGCATCATTGGCGGGCATATGCGCCCGCATTGGCTGGCTGAAACGCCGCTCACGCGCCGTGCCCTGTATCGCTTCTTCCGCGATACCAAAGATTACGGCGTCGATATTCTGCTGCTGTCGATGGCCGATCACCTGGCCACACACGGGCCGGATGTCGATCTTCAAAACTGGGTTGAACGGCTGGGCATGATCGCGCAGATGTTCGAGACTTACTTTAGCCAGCACGCAGAAATTGTCGCGCCGCCGCCGCTGGTGAATGGCAACGACATCATGCAGGAACTGGGCTTAGCGCCGGGCAAGCAGATCGGTGTGATCCTGGAAGCGATCCGTGAAGCGCAAGCGAGTGGCGAGGTGAAGACGAAGGAAGAGGCGTTGACGTTAGCGAAACGAATGCAAGACGAGCAGGTGACGAGTGAAAAGTGACGAGTGAAGCGCGCCTAATCACCGGTTGCTATTCACTCATCACTCGTCACTCGTCAGAAGTATCTCACCCCATTCAACTTCTCAAACATCCACAGCAACCCCCACAGATTGATCGCAATCGAGACGAGGATCAGGCCCTGCTTGAGCCTCGTTACTTTTTGCATACCCGCTGCTAACAGGATGATCCACATCGGCGCGGCGTCGAAGAGATAGCGCCAGCCGAATTGCAGCGAGCCGGTGTTATGATAGAACCATAGTGGAATCAATGTTGTCAGCAGGCCAATCCATGCGGCAACAATCACTGGTTCACATCTCGCCTGGCGCGCCGCCCTGCTTTCAGCAGGGACACGGCGTGAGCGGAGCCCCTCCGGGGCGAAGTCGAAGGATGCGTGGGTGCGGTTGACTCGCCTTCTTAGCGATGCCCCCAGTGGGGTAAAGACAATCAACAGCGCCGGTGTAACCAGAAAGATACTCATCCCCAACGGATTCGGCGTAATAAGCGCCGAGGTATCCGACAGATTCACGCCTTCCAGCAGATAGGCGCAGGCCTGTGTGATGAATGGTGGCACAGCGCCATTCACTTCGGGCGGTGCGAGCAGCGACACAGCCAAGTTGCACGGCACAAACCGTGGATTGAATCCGCCGTAGCGTTCGTACACGCTGGTAATGTTCGGCGCGCCCGCGACGTAGGCATAGCCGAAATCCGTGAACGATTTGAAACGGGCGTAGTTGTAAGCGAAGTGAGCGGACAGGCCGAGGGCGAGGGCGGCGCCAAACAACAGCATGTTACGCACCACGCACCACGCAATACGTGACGAATAACGAGTAACGAGTAACGAGTAACCGATGACGATCAAGAAGAACGGCGCGAGGAACAACGCCGTCGGTCGAGCGAACCCCGCGCAGGCCAGCCACAGCCCGACGAGAAACCAGCGCTGCCGCGTCAAGGCTTCGCGGGTAGCCAGCATGGTGAAGAGCACCACCACGACATGCGCCGTGAACCAGTAGGTGCCGAGTGAGGCCAGATACCAGAACGGCGTGCCGATCGCAAACAGCAGCGTGATCCAGCGGCGGGCGGATTCGGAGATAGCTAGGCGGGAGGCGTCATTGCAAGGAGCATCCCGCCTAGCGCGCCCCCGCTCTGCGGGCAGGGCGTGAGCGGAAGTCCGCGTATTTTGCGGACTGTAGTCGAAGGATGCGAGTGCGAAGCCTCCCCGTGGGACGAAGCAATCTACTTGCCCAGTAGGAGATTGCTTCGCAGACAACGCTCGCAATGACGTAGTTTGCGTGAAAATCCCCAGCAATGAATACACCAACGCCACGTCCAGCGCCCCGACGACGATACTGAACAATACATCGCTGAAGGTGACGCCAAAAATCGCGACGAAGGGCAGCATCAAGATCGACGGCATCGGCGATCCGGCGACGAACCACTGACCGTTGTACTGAAGGAGATCGTAAGTAGTAGGCGGCAGTTGGATCAGATCGACGTGGCGGTGCAGCAGTGAGTAAGCGAGATAAACGTAGTGCGGCGCGAGCGAGACGGCATGTGCCCAGACCTGCGCGCTGAGGCCGTAGACGAACAAGGCCAGCAAGAAGACTCGCAATGTTGCGGAATGTGCAATGCGTGAGGCGTAGTGCGTAGTGCGTGACACACTGCTATCTCTTGCGAAGAGCAACCGGGTTTCCCTCTCACGGCCCAATTGTTTCATGAATTGGACTTTGGCATTTCAGGAGTCGAGGCTTTAGCCGGTTTGCCCAATTACTTTCTCCGGCTAAAGCCTCGACTCCATTCACAACACATGGATCACATCTACTTTGTTGTTTTAGACTGTGGCGTGACTGTACTGACGACAATCGATCTGCCGCCGACAATTCTGGCGGGTGTGTCTTCGATGAGAATAATCGGCGAGCCACCGACGGCGCAGCCATACGTCGGATCGTCGCACTTGGCGCCTGGCAGCGTGAACTTATATCGATTGCCGATCGCCGTGATTGGTCGCGTAGTTCCGTCAACGGCGACCAGGATGGCCTGTTGCGTGAGTGCCGGTAAGGACAAGGTCACACTGGAGGCACTGCGGGCCCACATGATACGCGTCGTTTGCGAACCGCGGTCGAGCGTGACGATATCGGTCGAACCGGTACGCACCAAGCGGGCTGAGCGCGTGTTCCGAAAATAGGTCGTAATCGTTTTCAGCGCATCATACGCCGGCCGATGCGATCCATTGGAACGAATCAAGCCATCGGGTGGCCAGCCGGGCAGCGGCGGCGGAACGTCGATCAGCTTATACACCGCTAGCCGATCGGCGCCAGCGGCCAGCCCCATCGCAAACGATTCCACGAGAAAGTCCGCTTGCTGGTCGAGCGAGACGATGTGCGTGGGATCTCGCCAGGGATTAAGTGGATCATTC
Source organism: Anaerolineae bacterium (assembly GCA_003154115.1). Classification (GTDB taxonomy): domain Bacteria; phylum Chloroflexota; class Anaerolineae; order Fen-1058; family Fen-1058; genus Fen-1058. The sequence continues at coordinate 3,544 of PMCF01000326.1, read as the reverse complement.
GATGGTTGCGCGTTCGTTTCATTAATCCACAACGGCTGCTTTAGGCCATTCTGCCGCAAAATGTTACGCATGATCTGCGTGACATTGTAAACCTCATCGGAGTTGAAATAGATGTGCAGCGTAGCAATATCAAAATAATAGTGCTGGGCCACGCTGGTCGGATCTTTCCTGGCTTCGTTAATGAAGCGTTGCAAGTAGGCCGGCCGGTGATGTTCTGTGTCATGATAATACGTCAGCCCGGCCAGATGGATAACGGCGTTAGGGTTTTCTTGCTTCGCTACTTGATAGGCCACTTTCACGAGTCGATAGTAGTCCGCTACCGTGCCGTCGAATTGCACGCCAAAGTCAGGAGCTTGAACGTCCGGCTCGTTCCAGATGATCCAGTGATCGATACGTCCTGCATACCGTTTGACCAGTGTACGCACGAAGCCAGCCCATGAATTGTTGGGGTCATCGATCGGCAGATACAAGCCGCGTGGCACGCCAGTACCTAGTCGTCCATCAGTCGCCCATTGCGGCGTTTTCTCGATCAGGCCGACGACTTGTCGTCCATGTTTGGCGGCATCAGCCAGCCAGCCGTCTTGTACCTGAAAAATGTTCCAGTCAGCATTCTGGCTACTTTGCAGCTCGGCCCAGTAAAAGAGAATCCGTTCCCAGCCCAAGTTGAGATCCTGGGCCGCTTGTGAATCATAAAACGCCTCGACCGCGCCAAAACGCGGATCAGGTGTTTGTATAGAATCGTTAAACGCCTCCGCCGCACTCGCGCCTAAATCAGGCGCCGCTTGCACCGACGCTCCTGCTCGTGAAGCAAACAGTGCGATGATGAACGTGAATAATATCGGGGCGATTAACCACTCGCCCCGACGAAATCTACTGGATTGCGTGTTGGTACCACTCATAGAATTTAGCCAGTCCTTCGTCGATGGATATTTTCGGATGATAGTCGAGCAGGAGTTCGGCTTTCTCGATATTGGCGTATGTGATCAGCGGTTCGGTGGGCGGCAGCGGCGCGTGCTCGATGATGGCTGTGCGCCCCACAAGGTGCTCGATGATCTCGATGAAGCGTGACAGCGCGATCGGTTGGCCGCGCCCTAGATTGATGATCTCGTAAGCGAAGCCCGCGTCGATGGCCGCGATGACGCCGTTGACGTTGTCGTCGATGAAGGTCCAATCGCGCTGCGGGCGACCTTCATCAAAAATGCGCAGCGTTTCTCCGGCCAGAATCTTGCGCGTGAATTCGTACGGCATCATATCGGGCCGGCCGCGCGGGCCGTAGACATTGAAGAAACGCAGGCCCGTGCACTTCAGCCCGAAGGCTACATGATACGTGTGAGCCATAACTTCGCAAGCGATCTTAGTCGCGGGGTAGGGGGCCAGCGGCTGGGCGACGGATTCCGTCTCGACGAAGGGAATGGGCGCATTGCCATAGACCGATGAAGTCGAGGCGAACACGAAATAGCGTGTGCCGCTCAGCCGCGCGGCTTCCAGCAAATTGACTGTGCCGCCGATGTTGACCGCGGTGTACTCTTGAGCATGCTCGACGGAATAGCGCACGTTGCCCATCGCGGCCAGGTGCATTACCCGATCGAACTTCTGCGCCCCGAAGAGATCGCGCATGGCTTGCGCATCGCGGATGTCGGCTTCGATGAAGGTGAAGCGTTCGTGCGCGGCAACCTCTTTGAGGTTCGCCTCTTTGCGGACGCGGCTGTAATTCGGCGCGAAATTGTCCAGCCCGACGACTTCATCGCCGCGCTGAAGCAGCCGTTGAGCCACGTGACTTGCGATGAATCCGGCCGCGCCGGTGACGAGAATTTTCATGGTGATAGTTGGTTCGTGACGAGTGAAAAGTGAAGAGTGAAGTGCCAACTGTCTTGAATGGCTATTCACTCTTCACTTTTCACTTATCAGCATACTTGATGTCTTTGATGTTCAGCTGATACTTCCGCTCGCCGTTCCATTCGTTCTCTTCAAACGTGTAGGCGATATCCAGCTTGTCGCCGCGCGTGAGCCGATCGGCCATGAAGCCAAACTTGAAGCCGATCGCGTCGAAGATGGTGCCGCCATCGCCCACTTTCATTTTGAGGTGAGCGCCCTCTAGGCCGACGGTGCGCATCTCGACGATGCTCACGCCGCGCGAGGCGAACATCGGCTGCGGATTGGCATAGCCGTGCGGTTCCAGTTGTTGCAGTGCGTGGAACAGTTCCGGCTTGAGTTTGTGCAGATGCAGCACCGCATCGATGGCGAGGGTGGGTAATAATTCTTGTCCGCCCAGTTGACGTTGCGCGATGTCCGACAGACGTTGTGACAGAATATCGAGTTTCGCCGTCTCGATCGTGAACCCGGCGGCCGCCGCGTGCCCGCCGTGCCGAATGAACAACTCGCGGCATTCGTCCAACGCTTTCGTAATGTGAAATTCGGGAATGCTGCGGCACGAACCGCGGCTTTCTTGCGGGCCTTGTTCGATCACGACCGAAGGCCGATAGAATTCTTCGGTCAAGCGGCTAGCCACCAGACCGACCACGCCGGAATTGAAAGACGGATCGGCCGCGAAGAGCAGGGCGGCTGTTCCATTGGAATGCGCCATGACGATTTCGCGGGCTTTGTCGGACAATTCTTTCGTAATCGCTTGTCGATCACGGTTGCGCGAATCCAGATCGAGCGCGATATGTTCGGCCTTGGTTTGATCGGCGGTCATCAACAAGTCGTAGGCGTTGAGCGCGTGATCCAAGCGTCCGGCGGCATTGAGACGCGGGCCGAGCGAAAATCCAATCGCGCTGGTATCGATGGACTTCACGCCGCTGATCTGAATCAGGGCACGCAGGCCGGGGCGCTGCGTGCGGCGCAGTTGCTGCAGGCCGCGCGCGACGAGCAAACGATTCTCGCCGAGCAGCGGCGCGAGATCGGCTACGGTGCCCAGCGCGACGAGATCGATCAAATCGTCTTCGGCGAGCGCCACTTTCTTTTCGTCGGTCTTGGCGTTGACGATGAGCAGGGCTTGCGCAAGTTTGAAGGCCAACCCAACTCCGGCGAGTTCTTTGAAGGGGTAAGGGCAAGCGGGCTGTTTGGGATTGATCAGCGCGTAGGCATCGGGCAGATCTTCGGTCGGCATGTGGTGATCACTGACGATCAGATCCAGCCCGATCGATTTGGCGAAGGCCACTTCGGTCAATGAACGCACGCCGCAATCGACCGTAATGACTAGCCGCACGCCAGCTTCTTTGAGGTGCTGCAGGGCCTCGACGTTGAGGCCGTAGCCTTCATCGGCGCGGCGCGGAATGTAGGGGCGCACGTCTGCGCCAAAGGCCGCCAGCGTCTGCACGAGCAGAGCGGTCGCTGTCACGCCATCGACATCGTAATCGCCGTAGATGGCGATCGGTTCGTGGGCCTTAATCGCGCGGCGGATGCGATCGATGGTGCGGTTCATCCCGGCCATGCGAAATAGATCGGCGGTGGAAGTCGGCCGATCGGCTTGCAGAAAAGCCGCGATTTCGTGTTCATCGGTCACGCCGCGATTGTAAAGAATCTGCACGACCAGCGGCGCGAT
>PMCF01000241.1 GCA_003154115.1 Anaerolineae bacterium | reverse complement strand
TCAAAAAGACGTTTCTTGGCGTCTACCAGGTTGTCACCAGGAATGTCCGCCGGATCATAATTAGTGCCAAAAACCATGTCTCCTACATTGACTCGGCGCAAGAATTCTAGAAACCCCCATTTGTTCTTCAGCCAATCATAGCCGTTGCTGATGCTTGCAAGAACCTCGTCCCATGTGTTCCGTCCAAAGAGTTTTTTAATTTCATCTTGGGAGAGATGTCCAGTTGGGTCAGTATACTTGAGCGGGTTATTTTCGGCGTATAAGTATCCATTCATCGATCCCGGTCGCATCTCATCCCCACTCCACGGATCGCGCGCGAGGAAGAGGCCCAACCTTGGATTCATGTAGCGCGCCCGCAGGTAGATCAATCCCGACGTATCGGCTTGCTCGCCCGCATACGCGAAGATCGAACTGGCGGTGCCGGTGCTCGTCAACACGGTGCCGTAGGGCTCGTAGGATTCGGCGAGAGTCACGTTGCCGTTGGCATCGGCGATCTGGCGGACTGATCCGAGAGCATCCGGCAAGAGATATTCCCACGATCCGCCGTTTCGCGCCAGCGGCCAGCGGGCGCATGCCGATGAGCATTCCTCTCAACGGACCGCTGCGCGTAGCGGACAACTCCGCTGAGATACGCGGGGCAGGCCGAACGAAACGGACACTCTCGGCGCGCGATCGTCACGCATCTCTGGTCATGACAAAATACAACAAGCCCTCGAAGGCGTTGTGCCTCCGAGGGCTTTCCCTTCCTACGCCTTCTTCGCCGCGCGAGTCGCCGCGGCTTTAGCGGGAGCAGCGCGTTGAGCCGCCGTCTTGCTCGTGCGCGCCGTCACGCCGATCTTTTCCAGCAGTTGCTTCTTCCCGCGCAGCGCGACTTTGGCAATCTTGAGATACTGCGCCACCCAGTCGCTCAGCTTGGCCAGCGCCGCGTCTTGATCTTGCGTGGCTTGCTGCGCCGCGCCCTTCGCCATTTCTTGTGCTTGATTGGCCGCGTCGAAGGCCGCAACCTTGGCACGCTCCGCCTTGATGCGCACTTCGTCGTAGCCGAAATCGGCCAGCAGGCCGCTGTCGAGGGCGTTGTCGAACAACGTGTAGCCCGCCTGGATTAAGCCTGCTGTGTCGCGCGGCTCTTTGCCCGCCAGCCCCAACTTGGCGAGGCCGTCCTTGTCCAGCGTGGCGCGGGCCACTTTCGCCGCGGCTTGATAGGCATCGCGGGCGTCTTTCTCGGCGGCTTTCAGATCGGCGGTGGCCGTCTTCTGATCGCCTTTGCCGGATTTCTGGGCGTTGACGGCGACGAGGGCTTTGTCGTACAGCGCCTTGCCCGCATTCAACTTGGCGGTGGTGTAGCCAAATTGCGCCACGGCGGCCTTGATTTCGGGGTCGGCCAGGGAGTTGGCGATGGCGAGTTGCGCGGCGTTTAACTGCTGGGCGGTGGTCGCATGGGGTTTCGTCGGCATGATTCAGCTCTCCTTAGAGATAATGTCACTGCTCCGGGTAGTCGCGTCACCACCCTGAGCAATGCGTTTGCTGCTCATTCCCCCGCAGTTTACCGTCTTTGCCTCAGTCTTAGTAAGTGTAAAAGAATAACTTCCGATTTTCCGTTAGTGACTGAGCTCATTTTGAAGTCGGCTTGATCGTGTAGTTCCACTGCGGCAGGGTCTCGTGCTTGGTGAGATTGAGGGCGGCCATCTGCTCATCGGACACTTTGATGTGCGTTTGATACTGGATGTTCGTCAAAGTTGCGGTCACGACTAGGCCTTGTTTTGTCGTGGTCGCCCTCAAGAACTGGAGCATTTTCTCGTAACTGGTCAAGGGCTCACCTGCCCAGTTCGCACTGATCGGACCGAAGAGTCGATGCTCGACCCAATTCCACTTCGAAGCCCCCGTCGGATAATGGCAGACTGTCACGCTCAAGCCGGTAGGATTCACCACGCGGTGTTGCAAGGCATACTTCCACAGGCGTGGGCGATATCCATTGCTCCCGCCGCCATCGGCCAAGATCAACACAGCGGGCACGCCGGGGTAGTCCACGTGACCGGCCGTTTGCCACCACCACTGAATGGCATCCACCGCAAATTCGGCAGTGTCGGCCGACGTCCCGACGTACACAAACCCGGCATTCCGTTGCGAATCATAGACTCCATACGGAATGGCGATGCCCACGGCCAACGAGCGAAAGTCATAGATATTGACCCGATGGGGGTCACGACACCAAATCGTTCCGGCATTTTTGAACAAGCCGATCAACTCGCGTTTCTTGGTGTCCACATAGATGACCGGCCAACCGCGCTCGACAAAGGCTTGTTTTTGGGCCTGCAAGTNNGAACTGCTCATCCCGATACGGACTCGATACGGCCACCGCTTTGTGATTGACCTTGCGCGAATAATCCAGCGTTTCGAGCAGCCGGTTGACTGTCGGCGGACTCACGGGATGCGCTGCGCCCAAGGCGGCACTCAAGCGGCGCAAACTCTTGTGTTTCCATTTGAGCAGGCTACACGGATCGCCCGCCGTGTCCTCTGCCAACAGGTGTTCCAGCGCGGTCAGGATCGTCGGGTCTTTTTTTCAACGCGTGGCTGTCCGCCCCCGACGGCGCGGATGCGGTCACTCGCGTCCGCGTGTTCCAATTCCTGTCGACCTTTGGCGATCGTATCGACACTCAACCCGGTAATGAGCGCGAGCTGGCGATCACCACCATGCCCTAATTTCTGAGACTCCAAGCCGACGTAGAGTCGCTGCTGACGCTCATCCAGCGTACTCACCAGAAAGTTCATCTGCTGATGCAAGTCTTTGGTTGGATTGGGACCCCGCCGCCGACACTCTGGACATTGACAACGATGCACAGATCGCTTCTTCATAAATCGTCACTCCGTTGAAATACGAGTGGCGCGCATTATACTCATTTGGCGGGCTCGGTGTGGGTGCCACGTCAACCTGCATTCGCTGATCAGATACTCGCGATCTCAACGGGATCCTGTGCAGAGCAACCAACCAAAATCGGAAGTTATTCTTTTACAACTACTTACTTGATTTTTCCTCGCTGTTACTTAACGATTCCTCAGACTTATTTTATAGTTCCTCAGCGTTACTCTATAGTTCCTCAGCGTTACGCAAAAGTTCCTCTATATTCCTCTTTTATCCCTCAATGTTGTGTGAGAGTTCCTCAAGTGTGAGGAACAATAATGTAACGGCGAGGCATTGTTGGCAAGACCTCGGAGGTTTAACCTGCTGTCTGTCCTTTCCTGTTCATCGCTCAGACCGACCATCTATCCAAGCCTGCCGGAAGATGAAAACCTCCGAGGTCTTCACCTTCCCAATTCGATGTCGTCCTTCGGTGAAGAAACACCACGCCCCTGTCAAAAGGCGGCAGGGGCGAGAGAATTGCGCGTCTGTACGGTTATCCGCCGTCTATCTATTTGCTCGTACCTCCATTCAAATAGTGAGCGAATCGAGCATCAACGGCTTTTGCTAGAGCCTCTAAGTCACTGCGCGCCCGATCGGCGTCCAGCGTGCTGTAATTGACGAGCGACACGAATTCAGCATACTGCGCTTCAATAAAGCAATGGGCTCCTATGTTGGAAACATTGCGAGTTGTCCCGCACACCACTTGAAACTGATCTGCCAATGGGCTGTGATAGGCAAAATTGGACAGGGGCTTCCACGTTGTCCCATATTTTCCGCGAGTATCATCTTCTGTGAAAGCGTGTTCTTGATAAGCCTGACTGGCTGCGCGATCGCTTTGGAACTGAATCACCACGTGAAAGCCGCTAGCCTCTCCATTATATTCAATGGCATTCGCGCTCACACCACCCTCATGTCCTCCAAAATCATCAGGACGGACCTCTTTTGACGCATGCATCAACCATGTATCAGATGGTAGAGCTTTGTCATCCAGGATCAATTCAGCTGGAGTGAAATCGCGCAACGGGGCAGCCGGAACAGGTTGTGAAGGGGTACATCCAGCAATCACCCCTGCACTTATCAGGACTACCAACATCCACTGCTTTAATTCGGTGTACATTTAGCGCCTCCTTCGATCGCGTGTCGAGAGCATACACTTACTGCATGACATTTGTGCCTGTTTGCGACTGTAGCACAACTGGCAGCGGTGCTGCAAGGTCTTGAGTGCAAACGGTCAATACACCGGCGACGACTTGCCGCAAGCATGCACCATCACAGAAGAAACCCCATTGGCAATTCCGCGCAAAGTATTGTATCCTTCCACTCGCAAAATATGCTCGCCGCAAACACGCTCAAGCAACGCCTCACCCTTATTCTATCAACATGGAACTCATCGGCGTCACCCTCGGTCAATATCACATCGTCGAAACCATCGGGCGCGGCGGCATGGCCACGGTCTTCAAGGCGCAGCAGGCCACGCTAGAGCGCTTCGTCGCCGTGAAAGTCCTCATGCCGCAGCACGCGGGCACGCCCGAATTTCGTGAGCGCTTCATCCGCGAAGCCAAGGCCGTGGCGCAGTTGAACCATCCCAACATCCTGCCCATCATCGATTACGGCCAGTCCGGCGATTTGATCTACATCGTGATGAAGTACGTGGGAGGCGGCACGTTGGCCGATCGGTTGAAGCACCCGATCGATCTGGCCACCACCACGCGGTTGATCACGCAACTGGCCGGCGCGCTCGATCATGCCCACGGGCGCGGCATCCTCCATCGGGATGTGAAACCCTTCAACGTGTTGCTCGACGAAGGGGAATGGGCGCAATTGGCCGACTTCGGTCTGGCGAAGATCATGGAAAGCGATCAACTGCTGACGCGCACCGGCTTGAGCATGGGCACGCCCGCCTATTTCTCGCCGGAGCAAGCGCAGGGCCTGCCGCTCGATCGCCATGCCGACATCTACGCGCTGGGCGTGATCCTGTACGAGATGGTGACGGGCCGCCTGCCCTTCAGCGCCGAAACGTCCATGGGCCTTGCCGTCAAACACATTTACGATCAACCGCTGTCCCCGCGCGCGTTGCAGCCCGATCTACCGGAAGCGATCGAAGCCGTCGTCCTTAAGGGCCTCGCCAAACCGATCGAGCAACGCTACCATTCCGCGGGTGAACTCGCCGCCGCGCTGCACGCCGCCGTGGCCAGCACGAGCGGGATCGATCTATCGCCGGTCCAAAGCATCAACGCCGACATGACGTTGGCCTTCAACTCACACACCACGCCGCGTAGTACGCCGCTGACGCCCATCACGTTGTCCAATAAAATCCTGTTCGAAGAGACCGTGCCGGTCGTGCCGCACTTCATCGGACGTGAGGCGGAACTGGCGGCTTATCGGGCGCGCATCGAACGCGATCGGTTTCTCATCCTCACCGGCCTCGCAGGCATCGGCAAGACGCTGCTCGGCGCGAAGTTGGCGCGCACCCTCTCCGACAATCCCGATGCCATTTTCTGGTACACCTTCGATCCCGTCGAGAAGTCCACCGCCGATGCGCTGTACTGGGCGTTGGGATCGTTTCTGGACAATCGGGGTGAACCGAGCCTGGCCAAATATCTGCGCGGCGAGATCGGCGCACAGCGTCCGCTCGAACGCACCGCGAAACTGAATCTGCTCATCGCCGCGTTGTCCACCGGCAACTATGTGCTGTGCTTCGACGACTTGCAAATCGTCAAGGACGTGCCGGACATCGCCTACATCTTCAAGGTGATTCGCCAGCGCTTCGTGGAATTGAAGCAGCCGCTGCCCGCGCACTTCATCTTGATGGGCCGCGAGATTCCCGCCGATCTGGAATACCTCGCCACGGACGCGCTGCACGGCTTGACGCTCGACGAGACGACGCGCTTCCTGATCGATCATCAGGTGACGCTGCCACTGGAACTCGTCGCGGCTCTGTGGCAGCACACGGCGGGCAATCCCAAGTTGTTGGAACTGAGCGCGGTGGCGTTGGCGGGCATGCCCGTCGAGTCGGCCGAGAACTTCATCGCGTCGCTGGTGCGCCAAGGCGACATTCGCGATTACTTGATGCACAACATCTACGCGGCGCTGACGCCCGACGAGCAGCTGGTGATGAGCGCTCTGGCAGTATTCCCCGGCCCGATCGAGCGGGCCGGCGTCGAAGAGCTGCTGGCCGATGAAGCCATCGACGGCATCGCGCAGCACATCGACGCGCTGGCCAACAAGCACGTGCTCAGCGTCGATCACGACGAACGCATCGACTGCCACAAGCTGGTGCGCGAATACTGCTATCACGTCCTCAATCGCCGCGAACGCCATCGGTTCCATCATCGCGCCGCGGAGTATTTTACACAAGAACAAAACTGGATCGCCGCCGCGCACCATCACTTTGAACGACGCGCTTACCGTGATGCACTTGATGCGCTCACGCCCCATGCCGAAGCGCTCATCAACACTGGCCAGGCGGCGGCGCTGTCCGATCTGCTCCAGCGTTTCGATCCGCACAGCTTGCCCGTCGAGCAGCGCTTCCGGTTGTATCAAATGCAGGGTCGTGCCCACTACATGCGCGGCGAATTTCAGACGGCTCTGGCCGCTTACTTCCACGTCCTCGATGTCGCTCTCGGCGAAGTCGAACGCGCGGTGCTCCTGCAGCAGATCGCGCGCACGTACGTGCGCGCGGGTGATTACGAACAGGCGCTGCCCTACGTCCAACGTAGTTTGCAGTCAGCACAAGCTCTGCCCGGGCAGGCGGAGTTGTTGAGTCTGGCCTATAACGATCTGGGCTGGGCGCGGTTTCGCCTGGGCCAATTCGAGCAAGCTGACGAGGGTTTCCAGCTGGCTGAGCACGCCGCGCAAGAAGCGCAGCGTCCCGTGCTGAAGGGGGATGCGCTGTTAGGCCGGGGCGTGGTCGCCTGGAAGCAAAATCGGCTGGAGGAGGCGCGTCACGCTTTCGAAACGTGCCGCCGCATCTTCCACGAATATCGCGTGCCCTATCGCGAAGCCAACGCGCTCAACAACCTGGGGCTGATCTACCATACCCGGGAAACTTCCGATCAGGCGCTCACTTACTATCGCCAGGCGCTGGCGTTGGCCGAGAAGACCGGCAGTGTGTACGACACCCTGTTCACCACCCACAACATCGCCGAGATGCACTTCATGTGCGGGCAGTATGCCGAATCGGAAGAGGCCAATCGCCAACTCATGCGGATAGCGCAAAACATGGGACACCGGCCCATGCTCAGTATGGCCCACTGCGGGCTGGCCGACATCGCGCTGGCGCGCAGCGATCTGCACACGGCTTTGCAGCACGCCGTCAAAGCGCAGCAGGTCGCCGAAGAAACCGGCCAGCACATCGAGCAGCTAGGCATTGCCTATCGCATTCTGGGAGACGTGTGGCTGCGGCTGGAAGACTACGAACAAGCCAGATTCTTCTTCGAGCAAAGCTTGCCCCTGTTAGAACAGCACCGCCTGGAAGAAGACCTCGTCAAAGCGCGCGCCGGATATGAAGTGGCGCTGCGCAATTTGTCAGCCGTATAATCCAACAGCGCCATAGATCCTTCCTCAACCACAGCAATTCTCATTTTGGTAGAATTGCTTTCGCTGGATGTGACCATCCAGCGAGAGNNGAGCAATTCCCGTTGAAGTCGGAAGAGCCACAAAATCAAATGGACGCGAATGAACCATTCGCCTTTGTTCGCGGAAGTCTACGAACAGCACTGGCGTCTGCACGACCATCATCCGTTCTAACTCCGCTTGTCCGCTCTCAAGTCCGTTGACAGCTGACCTTTGCGAAAAACCGCACAACCCGGAAAGCCGAACTTTTATTGTGAAATTTGTTGCCTGCCTGCGATCAGGTCTCTTTTGTTTCATTCTTCTGATTGACTTTCTACTCAAATCGCCCCATACTAATAAGCAAGCCAAGGTTGAGCACGCGCCAACCACCTCACAGCCATTAACCGCACAGCTTAGAGCGAATTCCAATTTCATTTACGACGTCGCTCCTGCTCGCCCTGCGTGGTTACATCCAGCAGCCCCAACGGCGGATGTGACCACGCGCAGCGGACCGAGAGCAGATGTACCGTAAATCAACTTGGGAACCGCTCTAATCAAATCGATTGTCGGTGAATACTCGGTGTTGTCCCGAGTATCACTGACGTTCGGTCGCCGTGTTTCGACCTGTGCCATGCCGGGTTTATCAGCAATACCGTTGTTCAGCGAGGAAGCACTGACGCACAGCCGGGCACATCAGAAGGAGGGAAAACCTACCGAGATCATACCGACCACGACGAGCACCTCAAGTGCTTGGCAAAGAATAAATTCCGCTGTGCTCCGGCTGGATGGTACATCCAGCTGCCGGATGTGACCACGCGCAGCGGAGCACGAGCAAAACTTGGAAGTTATTTTTTGACGGACTCAAGCTGTTGGGTTCTCCTCAGATTGGTGGGGGAGCAACCGTCAGTTGACCCTGTTCGACCAAGACTTGTAAGCGGAAATGCTCAAAAACATGATACCCAAAAGCGCGTC